>WLTJ01000037.1 GCA_009705435.1 Actinomycetota bacterium
AATGTTGTTGATGTTTCCAACTATGTGATGTTAGAAACCAATCAGCCGAATCATGCCTACGATTTCGAAACACTCGGTGGTGGAGGATTCAAGATTCGTTTAGCCGCCGAGGGTGAAAAAATCACCACGCTTGATGGTGTTGAGCGCGTACTCACTGCTGATGATCTGTTGATTTGTGATGCGACCAATCGACCTATCGGTATCGCTGGAATTATGGGCGGTCAAAACACAGAGATCAGCCCACAGACAACGGTCGTGGCACTGGAAACAGCATGGTTTGAGCCCATCGCGGTGATGCAGTCCGTGGCTCGCATGAATTTGCGTAGTGAAGCCTCGGCTCGCAACGAGCGCGGCATGGATCCCTTTGGTATTGACACCTCAATTGCGCGCTTTGTTGAACTTCTCCGTGCGACCTGTCCAGACCTCGTGGTTCATCAAGGCATGGTGGACGAACGGAGTGAATCGATTCCGTCACTCAAAGTCATTACAGTTCGCCCTCTCCGAGTGAGTGCCTTGCTCGGGTCAACTTTTACCGCAGAGCAGATTCGTGCTCTTATTGAGCCCATCGGTTTTGCTTGTGAAACCTCTAAAGATTCTCTGATCGTCACGGTTCCATCCTGGCGACCCGATTGCACCCTTGAAATTGACATCGTTGAAGAAGTGGCACGCCATTTTGGTTACGACAATCTTGGTAAGACTGTTCCGAAGTCAACCCAGCCAGGTGGATTGAGCGTGATTCAGCATCGCCGTCGTCGACTTCATGAGATTCTTCTCGGCCTTGGTTTCAATGAAGCGATGCCCCATCCATTTTTGACTGACGGCGATCTATCCAACGCAGGATTACCTGATGTGGCAGTGCGCTTGGTGAATCCGCTCGTCGTTGGTGATGATGTGCTGCGCACTTCCTTGCGACCGGGTTTGCTGAAAGCTATTGCTTTCAACGAATCCCATCGACGTACCGGAGTGAGTTTCTACGAGATCGGACATGTCTATCCGACGAGTTCGGATATTTTGCCTGATGAGTCCGAAGCGCTCGGTGTCGTCATCGCTGGATCTGATGCGCCGCAGGCAGTCGCAGTGTGGCGTGAATTAGCAACGGCCATGGGTTGGGGAGCACGCTTGGATCAATCGCAGGTGCCATCAGGTCTGCATCCGACACGATCGGCAACTTTGTCTGCTGGAAAAGATGTCGTCGGCGCAGTTGGTGAAATTCATCCTGACGTGTTGGACGCCTACAACATCACTCAACGGGTCGCCGTCCTTGAATTGAATCTTTCGCGCCTCTTGGCCATTGAACCCAAGGTTGCCCAATGGAAACCTACGAGTCGCTATCCATCTAGTGATATTGACTTGGCTTTCACCGTGCCAACATCGGTAACTGCGGAAAAAATTGAGAAGGCTCTGCGTCAAACGGCCGGTGCACTCTTGGTTGATCTGACATTATTTGACGTCTATCGCAGCAAAGATGCAAGCGATTCTCGGAGTCTTGCTTTCCGTTTGCGTCTACAGGCTCATGATCGAACGTTGACTGATGCGGACGTTGCGACCGTGCGCGAGAAGTGCATTGCTGGTGCTACAAAACTTGGCGCACAACTCCGCTAACTCGCCACCAGATCCACCAATTAGTTGAGTGTGGGATCGCTTGGACAGTCAGCCAACCAACTTGCTTCACCTTTTTGTCGACGCAAAACTGTTTCCCATAAATCCTTGGGAGTCTGCGTGAATACATCACTCACGAGTGCATTCAGCACCAACCATGCGCCACCTTCAAGTTCGGCATCAAGTTGTTGAGGTCCCCATCCGGCGTAACCGTGAAAGATACGGAGCAAACTTGGGCGAGGGTCTAATAGAGCGGGATCGCTGTCAAGGTCAATCGGAGCCACGCAATCCACAGATACGAAAGTTTGGCCGTCGGGAGTTTTCCCAGGGATCATTCCGAGGGCAATCAAGGCATGGGTTTCAACTGGTCCACCGCTGAAAAATGCTTGAGGCGGGGTCAAGAGATCCACCCACGAGTCCAGTTCGATCTTGAGATCATTGCTGGAACGGTTCAGCATCAGACCCAATGCGCCTCCTTCGTTATGTTCCAACATGAACAGCACGCTGCGGTCGAAATTGGGGTCAGTCAGGGGCGGGGCCGCAACCAAAAGTCGGCCCTTCGTTGATGGTAGGGAGAAACCGCGAGCACGGGCCATCTGCCTATGTTCTCACGCTTGCTGTGTGAGCGCAGTTACGAGCGCGCCAGTAAGGTCGTTGTATTCCTATACATCAGACTGTATGATTATTCCCCGTGAGTACAGCAGTCAAAAAAGTCGCCATTATTGGGGCCTCGGGATACACCGGGGTGGAATTGATGCGCCTCATTGCAGGCCACCCGAACCTTGAGTTGGTCCTTGCCACGGGCGATAGCCAGGCTGGGTCGCTGATCTCTTCGTTGTATCCCAGTTTGGCGGCGTCCTACCCCAAGATGGTCTTCGCCGATTCTGATCCGACTACTTTGACCGACCAAATCGCTCAACAAGTTGACGGCGTGGATGTGGCCTTTCTTGGAATCCCGCATGAGGCGAGTCTTGCCCTGGCCCCAGTCCTCGTTGGCAAAGTTGGATGCGTGGTCGACCTTTCGGCTGCCTATCGGCTGCAAGACGCTTCGGCGTATCCCAAGTGGTACGGATTCACTCACGATCAACCCGATCTTCTCGCGCAAGCTGTCTACGGACTTCCCGAACTTCATAGGAAGCAACTTGTTGGCGCCCAGTTGGTTGCAACTCCTGGTTGTTATGTCACGGCTGCGACTTTGGCTCTTGCTCCGCTCGTGCGATTGGGGTTGATCAGCAATTCCGGAATCATCGTCGATGCGGCCAGTGGCGTATCGGGTGCGGGTCGCGCGGCCAAGCAGTCCAACAGTTTCACCACAGTCAATGAAGATATGAATGCGTACGGATTGCTTGATCATCGACATACACCTGAGATGCAAGAACAGATTGGTGCGCAAGTTCTATTCACACCGCATCTCGTGCCGATGAATCGGGGGATCCTGGCAACGTGCTACGCCCGTCCCACCGACCCCAGCCACACATCAACGGAGTCCTTGCTGGCAGCCTTAAAAGAGTTTTATGCAGACGAACCATTTGTCGTGGTGCGTGAGCAATCTCCATCAACCAAAGCCACGCTCGGCTCAAACGCAGTACATATCACTGCGCGTTTCGACGAGAGAACCGGATACGTCATTGTCGTTAGTGCCTTAGACAACTTGTGTAAAGGCGCCTCGGGTGGTGCAGTGCAAGCAGCCAATGTGGCCCTTGGACTTCCAGAGACCGCTGGTCTGACTTCGATAGGGGTATATCCATGAGTGCGCAAAGCAATGTGTCATTGACGGCGGTACTGAGTCCCGAGTCGCGGGCTGCGGTGTTGATTGAAGCATTGCCGTACATTCGCCGATTCGCGAACAAAGTTGTAGTGGTGAAATACGGTGGCAACGCCTTAGCAGGAGCGTCCGAAGCTGATGCGTTGGCGCTTTTTGCTGAAGATATTGTGCTGATGCGACTTGTTGGTCTCAAGCCAGTTGTTGTCCACGGTGGGGGCCCGCAAATCAGTGCCCTGATGACGCGCTTAGGTAAAACAACAGAGTTCCGTGACGGTCTGCGGGTGACCGATGCCGAGACAGTTGATATTGCACGAATGGTTTTAAGTGGACAAGTCAATCCACAAATCGTGGCAGCAATAAATGTTCATGGGCGATTCGCCGTCGGTGTCAGCGGTGAAGACGCCACCTTGATCACTGCGAGCGCTAAAGATCCTGAACTTGGTTTTGTTGGTGACGTCGAGAAAATCAACCCTGGAATTTTGCAACGCCTACTTGATGACGAATTCGTTCCCGTTGTCGCCACGATCGGCGTTGATGCAAGTGGTCAGGCCTACAACATCAACGCTGACACCGTTGCTGGTGCTATTGCTGAGGCCTTAGGCGCCGAAAAGTTGGTGTATCTCACCGACATCGAAGGATTGCGACGCATAGTCACTGACGCTGAGAGTTTGATCCGTCAGACAACGCCGGATGAACTCGACCAACTGATGAACGATGGAACGATCGCTGGGGGAATGATTCCCAAGGTCGAGAGTTGTGTTCATGCAGTGCGCAACGGAGTCAAACGCGCCCACATCTTGGATGGTCGGATCCCTCACGTTTTATTACTTGAACTGTTTACTGATTCGGGCATCGGAACGATGGTCGAGGCCAAGAAATTCACAACCCCGGGAGTCGTCTCATGAGTGCACATATGTTTGCGACTGCAGGTCAACCGCACTGTCCATTTATGCCAGTCTTTGGTGCTCCGGCAGTGATGTTTGAACGGGGCTTAGGCACTGAACTATGGGATACGGATGGCAAGCGTTACCTTGATTTCTTATCGGGTATCGCTGTTGTCTCACTTGGACACAGCAATCCAGTCATTGCCTCAGCGGTATCTGAACAGTTAAATACTTTGCTCCATGTGAGTAACTTTTTCGCTAATCCAATGGCAACTAAAGCTGCACTGGCGATCAACGAGTTGATGTTCGAAGCCTCAGGCGCCCATGGTCAAGTGTTCTTGTGCAACAGCGGAGCAGAAGCCAACGAAGCTGCTCTGAAGTTGGCGCGAAAATTCGGTGGCCGTGGGCGCCATGTTGTGATATCGGCATTAGGCAGTTTCCACGGTCGCACCTTGGCTGCCTTGGCGGCAACTGGACAGCCCGCCAAACATGAGCCTTTCCAACCAATGCCTGATGGTTTTCGCCACGTTCCATTCGGCGATCTTGAGGCACTCACAGCAGCCATTGATCCGAGTGTGGCGGCGATTCTCATTGAGACCGTGCAGGGTGAAGGCGGAGTCATCCCCGCATCAAAGGAATATCTCCAAGGGATCAGGAGTCTGTGCGATGAGCGCGGTCTGTTGATGATGATTGACGAAGTTCAGACTGGCATGGCGCGAACGGGCGAGTGGTTTGGATTTCAACATGCTGGCGTGGTGCCTGATGTAGTGACATTGGCAAAAGCCTTAGGCAACGGTTTCCCCGTTGGTGCATGTTGGGCCAAGCAGGAAGTTGCAGCGGTCTTTCAACCTGGTGATCACGGATCGACCTACAGCGGGACGGCGATAGCCGGAGCAGCGATCTGCGCAGTCATCAATCAGATGCGTGACATCAATGCGCCAGTTTTGGCGCGTGATAAAGGTCTGTATCTCGCTGAAGAATTATCCAAGGTCGCGGGAGTTGTTGAAGTGCGCGGACAAGGCCTTTTACGGGCTGTTGAATTAGGACCGAACCGTGATGCGAAGGCGGTGTATCTGGAACTCTTGAATCAGGGCGTCGTCACCAATGCAGTGAATGCCACATCATTGCGCCTTGCTCCACCGATCACTGTGTCGATTGCCGAAATGGATGAAGTGATTGCCAAGATCGCTGATGTTCTAGCCAAAGGAGTGGGCCTCACCGCCAACCCAGCATGAAACACTTACTGAATATCACAGATCTAGACACTGACGAGATCCATCAAGTTCTTGAGTTGGCTCAACGTCAGCCCTCAAGTCTTGGTTATCCACTGCGCTCCAGCGAGGGTACGCCTATCGGTGCTGCTCTGATTTTTGAGAAGCCATCCAATCGAACGCGACACAGCATGGAGATCGCCGTTGTGCAACTCGGCGGACATCCGATCTATACCCGTGGGGAAGAAGTCGGTCTCGATACCCGCGAGCCAGTTGAAGATGTGGCGCGAATTATGTCTGGCTATCACGGCTTGATCGCTGCCAGAGTTTTCAAACATGGGATTGTCGAGCGCCTTGCACGTGCAAGTTCCGTACCCGTCATCAATATGTTGAGCGATTTTTCTCATCCTTTGCAGGGTCTCGCTGACGCTTTAACAATGGTGCAAGAGTTTGGAAGTCTGGGCGGAAAAACTGTGGCTTATGTTGGCGATTACAACAATGTGGCGCGTTCACTAGGAGAGATTTGCGTGATCCTTGGCGCTCATTATCGACTCGCTTGTCCGGAGGGCTATGACGCTTCAAGCGATGAGTTGCAACGCATCTCCTCTTTGGGATCAGGTTCCATTGAACAATCGTCTCGACCACAAGAAATTGTCGCTGGGGCCCATGCTGTGCACACAGATACTTGGGTGTCTATGGGTCAAGAGGCCGAGAAAGCCCAACGTCTGGAAATCTTCGGAGCTTTTTCCGTCACCACACAGATGATGGCATTGACTGCGTCAGACTCAATCTTCATGCATTGCCTTCCGGCCTATCGTGGCTATGAGGTGGCATCTGAAGTCATTGATGGCTCAGCCAGCAGGGTCATTCAGCAAGGTCACAATCGCCTCCATGCTTCACGAGGTGTGATTGCACATATGTTGGGAGTCAAACGATGAGCACCAAGGCACAACGTCAGCAACTGATTGTCACCCTGATCTCGCAGCAAGCTGTCACCAATCAACCTGCGTTGGTTGAACTTTTACTCAGTCACGGCATCAGCGCCACCCAAGCCACAGTCTCGCGTGACCTTGAAGACTTAGGGGCTGTCAAGGTTCGTGTCCCGGGTGGTGACACTGTGTATGCAATTCCCGAGTTCGCCCCCGCGCGACTGGCGCCGCAGGAACAGTTGCGCAGAGTGATGGGCGAGTGGGTCGCCGACGTTCAACACAGCGGTCCGATGGTTGTCGTGCGAACTCCACCAGGGTGCGCACATGTTGTCGCCTCGGCTCTTGATCGCAGCGGGATGTCGGGACTGATCGGCACTGTTGCGGGTGACGACACGATTTTTTGCATCGCTTCAGAAGAAGTGGGCGGTGCCAACATGGCGGACCGACTGCGCGATTTAGCTGGAATCACCATGGATACGAAAGCGAGGAAAGTTTCGTGAGCACGCCCGAAGACTCCAAGACATTGTGGCATGGAAGATTTTCTGCTGGACCAGCAGATGAGTTGATGGCCTACACCGCAAGCCTGCCTTTTGATCGGCGGTTATGGCTCGATGACATCAATTGTTCGCGCGCTCATGTCAAAGGCTTGGCTCACGTAGCGATCTTGACAGTCAGCGAACGAGATTCCATTTTGCAAGCTCTTGACACAGTTGAAAATGAAATGTCATCGGGGACTTTTGTTTTCGCACCCAGTGATGAGGATATTCATACCGCTGTGGAACGGCGGGTCACAGAAATTTGTGGAGCGACAGGTGCCAAATTACATACGGGTCGAAGTCGCAACGATCAATCTGTGACTGGACTTCGGCTGTGGTGCAAACGCGAGGTTCCGCTCGTGGTTCAACGCGTCGTTGCGCTACAAGAAACTTTGTTGACTCGCGCCCGTGAAGCGGGGACAGGTGACGACGCTGTGTATCTACCTGGCTACACCCATGTACAACGCGCTCAGCCAGTTCTCTTGGCGCATCACCTTCTCGCCCATGGTTGGGCCTTAGGTCGTGATATTGATCGTTTGCGAGACGCCCTGAGGCGTGCCGATGTATCGCCGCTCGGCGCTGGTGCCTTAGCGGGTTCGTCACTGCCTCTAGATCCATCGTTCACGGCCAAGGAACTCGGTTTTGCACGACCGTTTGAAAACTCGCTTGACGCAGTCAGCGATCGCGATTTTGTAGCTGAGATTTTGTTTGGGCTCTCAATGATTGCAATTCACTTGTCGCGGATCGGTGAAGAGTGGGTTCTGTGGACCAGCGACGAATTTGGATTCGCGGTACTTGACGATGGATACGCAACAGGTTCGTCAATGCTTCCGCAAAAGAAGAATGCTGATATCGCCGAATTGGCACGTGGTAAAGCAGGTCGAGTGATCGGTGACCTCGTCGGCTTATTGACAACGCTCAAAGGTTTGCCACTGGCCTACAATCGCGATTTGCAGGAGGATAAAGAGCCGCTATTCGATGCTATGGATCAAGTGTCGCTGGCATTATCTGCATTAAACGGAATGATTGCTACGGCGCGTTTCGTTCCTGAACGTATGAAGGCAGCGGCCGATGCTCCGACAATGGCGGCCACCGACCTGGCCGAGTTTTTGGTGCGCGCCGGTATGCCGTTTCGTGACGCTCATGCCATCGTTGGGGCGCTGGTACGTCGTTCGCTCAACGGAGAAGGTTCATTGGTCGAGTTAGTCACTGCAGAACCGACATTGGGCGCTGATGCGGCGGCATTGATTGCACCAGGTGTTGGTGTCACGATGCGCACAACTCCAGGCGGTGCGGGCCCACAGCCAGTCACTGAACAAATCAAGAAGTTTTCCGCGGCACTTGCAAGTTGGAAAAACGCATGACCTTGAGACTCTTCGGCGAAGTGCTCGTCACGATGCTGGTGATTCTTGACCCGCCGGGCAATGTGCCGATTTTCTTAGCGGTCACTCGGCAACTGTCAGAGAAAGAACGGAATCGTGCAGCCTTCTTGGCAATCGGTACGGCGTTTTTAGTGATTGTTTTGTTTGCCTTTGGTGGTCAAACAATCCTTGACTACTTGCATGTTTCTGTGCCGGCATTGCAAGGTGCAGGGGGCTTGCTCTTATTGTTGGTTGCACTGCAACTTCTTTATGGCAAGGGTGGCGATGATGGATATATTGAGGCCACGCCGGAACAACGCACATCAATTGCCATGGTTCCCCTCGGCACGCCGTTACTCGCTGGTCCAGGAGCCATCGTGGCGACGATCGTGTTCTTTGGCAAGGCAGATGGTTTTAATGAATCAGCCACAGTGCTGCTGGCTATCGCAGTCGCTCTATTTATTTCGATGATTGCCTTGCGCTTCAGTGGCCTCGTGCAAAAGATTGTCCGTCCGACAGGTGTGTTGCTGCTCGCTCGGGTCGCGGGCATGATCTTGGCAGCTGTTGCTGTGCAGATGATCGCTGATGCAGTGACGGAATTCGTTCGTGTCGGCTCGCAGGGAATGTAAGACAATGTCGTATGTACACACCCTCCGAGTTCGTTATGGCGAGTGCGATATGCAACGTGTTGTCTTCAATGCAAACTATTTCGCCTACTGCGACGATGCAGTTGATACATGGACACGATTCGCTTTGGCTGATGAATTAAAGAAAGCTGGAACGACAACCGACCTGCATGCTGTCGGATTTGATTTCATGCTCAAGACCACGCAACTCACGTGGCATTCACCAGTAAAGTTTGGTGACACGCTGGATATGAAATGTGAAGTTTCGCGATGGGGCAACAGCAGCTTTGATGTGGCGATCAATGGAGTGGTCAATGGTGATTCACGATTTGACGCAGTGATTACCTATGTCAGTGTCGACCCCGTGACGCAACGGCCCGCACCGATTCCGACGATTGTCAGGGAATCTCTCTCGTAGCGGTTTGAAGCCTGCTTAACTAGGCACATGGAAGATTTGGCGATCTTAGGCGCGGTCATTATTTGCTCAGTCATTGTGCTTGGCTTTCTGGCGATATTGGCACTGCGCGCTTCATCAGGTTCATTCCTTAGGCGTTTGATCGGTTTAGTGATAGGTCTTTTGGCTGCCGTAGCGGGTGCATTTTTGGCTCTGCTTAAAATTGGGATTGGACTTCGCGCTGTAGGGGGAGTGGTTTTTATACTTGGAGTATTAGCAGTCGTGAATAATTTGCGTCGTGGGCGTACGAATCACAATTCCCAATGAATCCAATTCCCGTGTGGATGAGTGCGCGCCAGGCGTGTACTGACCTGTTGTCCGTTGCGCCATGTGACTAGGGAAATGACAGTGATATCTTCGCCTTCGTTGCTGCTGACAGGGAGTTCAGGAGTCTCAAGTGGGCTTTCTGCGATGACCCAACTGACATCGGTGGTTGTGCCGATACGAACAAGCTCATTGACAAAGCTGTTGCGTTGAGCGGGGGAGAGGTAATTCATGACCCAACTTGTTGTGACGGTTGGATGACCGTAAGCAGATGCTTCAGCAACAAGACGCACTATGTTTTCGACAGCATCACCAGTGTCAATTCGTAAGTTGCTCTGACGTGCGAGATTGATCGCGCTGTGGAGTCGCGTGAACCTGTCAACTTGGTCTGGCCAGACACACGCTTGTAGCCAGCGCACTGCAACTTCGTCATGCACATCAATCGGCTGGACATCAATCCCAACTGACCAATTCACTATCGGAACGTGATCAGTGAGT
>WLTJ01000038.1 GCA_009705435.1 Actinomycetota bacterium
GTCGATCATCGGTTCCTTGTCGGGCGAGGTCGCTGTGCACGACAGCACGACGCTCAATCTTTACCAGGGTGTCCACATTGCACTAGCGCTTCGCCCTGACCGCAAAGTTCTCGCTGTCGCAGCAGACGAATTTCCAACCGACCGTTACGTCGTTGAAGGTATCGCTCACGATCTCGGTCTGACTGTCCGCCCATTAGAACCCGGCATTGACCTCCACGATGTCGCCGTCGTCGTTCGCAGTGTGATTGATTATCGCACAGCCGAAATTTGCGATGTCAAAGCGTTCACATCTTTGGCGACAGAGGCCGGCGCATTGGTGTTGTGGGATCTCTCACATACAGCGGGAGCCATTGAGTTTGATGTTCATGCTCTCGGCGTTGAACTTGCCGTGGGTTGCACCTACAAATTCCTCAATGGTGGCCCTGGTGCACCTGCATGGACCTATGTCTCAGAAAACTTGCACTCGCAAATACAGCAGCCCATCAAGGGCTGGTTTGCGCAAAAAGATCAGTTCGCCATGGAAATGCCCTTCGCCCCCCACGATGATATTCGGCGCGTCCTTTTAGGAACTCCGCACATACTCAGTCTGATAGCAGCCGAAGAAGGCATCGCACTCTCAGAGCGCGTCGGTATGAAACAAATCGCCGCCAAAGGTCAAGCCCTCACGGCATTTGCGATGCAGGTTGTTGATCATTTTGGGCTCACCACATCAACTCCTCGAGACCCACAGCGGCGCGGTTGTCACATCGCGATCTCTCATCCGCGAGCAAAAGAACTTGTGGCAGACCTTGCCACGCATCACAAAGTTTTAGCTGATGTTCGTCCACCCGACATTGTGCGCCTAGGACTCAGCCCATTGACAACACGCTTCACTGATGTTTGGGATGGTCTTCAACGACTCAGCCATCTCATCAGCGGTTAGGACATCGTGTTTTCTTTCAATGACGATCTACGCGAGCAAATCACCACCAATCTTTCGGCTCACCAACGGAGCACCCAATCCCTTGAGGGTCTGCGTCATGCCGCTGTGGCAATTGTGATTATTGATAGTGAAGCAGACGACGATCATGACCCGTTTGAACCATCCGAGAATCCCATGCGCGGCGTGCCCGGCGATATCACTGGTTTAGACGGTCGAATGCGAGGGGTATCTGGAGGTGCTTCCTTCTTACTCTGCCGCAGAGCGGCGCGAATGAATCGCCACGCTGGTCAGTGGGCTCTGCCAGGCGGAAAATTAGATGAGGGCGAGACGCCAATCGATGCGGCCTTACGCGAATTAGATGAAGA
Organism: Actinomycetota bacterium; assembly: GCA_009705435.1. Taxonomy (GTDB): domain Bacteria; phylum Actinomycetota; class Acidimicrobiia; order Acidimicrobiales; family Ilumatobacteraceae; genus Casp-actino8. Next base: position 1,288 of record WLTJ01000038.1, read on the forward strand.
ACTTGGTCTTCATCTCACTCATCACAATGTGCTCGGTCTCCTTGATGATTACACCACAAGGTCAGGCTTTGTGATGACTCCCGTCGTGATCTGGGCGGGTGAGAATATGTCAATAACACCTGACCCCAACGAAGTTGCTCATGTGTATCGCATCGGATTACGCGAACTCTGTCGTAGCGACTCTCCACGATTCGTCACAATTCCTGAGAGTGAGCGTCCAGTCGTACAGATACCACTCAGCGGTGACTTGATTCATGCCCCGACCGGCGCAGTGCTTCTACAAATGCGTTGGGTCGCTCTTGAGGGTCGCATTAATGAGCGTGTGGATCATCTCGAACAGCCCGTCTTCGCTTGGCAATGAAGCTCTCAGTTTTTCTGGCGTTGCCAGACTCGCCATGCCAGCCATATGAAAAGAAACTGGAATGGCAATCGGCCATAAGACACGATCTGCTTGGAGAAGGGTTCATCACGCCAGTCCCACGCCATGTACACATTGGCCGGATATACGCCAATGAATAGCGTGATAGCAGCGACCGCTCCCCATCGCCGAGAACGCCGCCACAGCAACATCGGTCCAACAACCAGTTCGACTACTCCGCTGGCGTAAGTCCAAAAACTTTCGCTCAACGGTAATCGCGGCGGCACGATGTCATTAAAAAAATCGGGATTGGCAAAATGCATGATTCCGGCAAGTGTGACAAATCCGCCAAGGACTAAGGCCACAACATCGCGCTGTGCAGCCGAAGTTTCACTTGCAAGTGAGGAGTGATTCATATTCCAAGTCTAATATTTTTTGACATATGAATCTTGTCTCGGATGCGACGCTCAATACATAACGCCATCACTAGTAAGACGATGGCCACGATGCCATCCAGCCACCAGTGGTTACCCGTTGCTGAAACTGCGATCATTGTGAGCATTAGATGTCCAAGAAAAATCCATCTCCAACGACTAGTGCTCGCGGACACGATCCCAAAAGAGACAACAGCTGCCCAGCCGACATGAATTGACGGCATTGCGGCAAATTGATCCGAGACACCCGTGCCAACTGGCCCATATACCGATAGTCCAAACCTCGTCGCAAGGTCTACATAGCCAAGGTCAGGTAAAAAACGTGGTGGTGCCACGCGAATGAAGCGGATGACAAGACAGGCCCCCGTGAGAATCGCTAAACAGTTCCGCCAATGTGAGTACATATCTCGGTGTCGAATAAATAGCCATATCAAAAAAATGACTAGCGCAGGAATGTGCAGGATTGCGTAATAAAAATTCGTTGCCTGCGCCAGCCATTGATGATCGAGAACAAAGTGTTGCAACGAAAGTTCGGATGGAAAAAATAGATCCTGTTGAAGTTGGTTAATGTCACGTGCCCGTTCAATCGCGCCTTCGGGCCGATCAAGAGGAAGAACGCGTGCTAATCGCCAAATGGCATAGAGCACGGACAACAAAGAGACTTCGGTGCACGCGGAAATGATTGATGAGCGAACCCGAGTACGAGGCAGGCGACGCAACACAATGACCAGAGCGCCGCTGGCCACGGCAACCACGATCGCTTGATCCCAAGTCACCCACTTCATCAGCCGCCTCCTACATCAGGACTTCACACTTTGTGCGCCCGGAGGGGCTCGAACCCCCAACCTTCTGATCCGAAGTCAGATGCTCTATCCATTGAGCTACGAACGCGTACTCCCTATCTTATTTGCTCACAGGCCCTTCACCACTCTTGCGGCACGCCAAAACGCTCAATGTATGGTGCAAATCTTTGACGCAGCACCGCTGGATCAATGCCGAACTCCGTGAAGTCATACATAACTTTGCCGTGCCGATCACGTTCGTGAGTCTCTTTGTATCTCGCATGGGCAGCCTTGGCCCGGTCATCAAGTGGCTGCTCAGCCAATTCATAAATCCGTTGAATCATTGTCAGATCGTCACTCATGAGATCTTGGAACAACACATCCAAACAACGCGAATCGGGCACAGTTTGACGATCTCGCAAAATTGCATCCAACATCTCGGCGTTCAGACCCGACCAGAAACCACCAACAGTCGATGGATCAATTTTTTTCAGATGCAATCGGGCCGTGTACGTCATCATGGTGATCAACGACAGCGTCACCGGAACAGGGTCGCGATGGGTGAGCAAGATCACAGCGTCTGGGAAAACAGTATTCAATGTTCGGAGCTGTTCAAGATGTTGCGGAGACTTCAAAATCCAGCGTTCTCCTCCGCGCAAAAATGTCAGCGCTTGAAGAGTTGTCTTGAGATATTCGTAATGCGGCACATGGTCGTGGTTTTTGTACCATTCGCGCCATGTCGGCATCGGAGCGATGGTGTCGAAATACATCGTGCACAAAGAGTTGGCTAACAACTGGATTTCTTCATGCACATGTTCGACCGTCATCTCGTGCATCCGATTGAAATGCGGCATCGCCTGATCGGCGAAAGCGAGTCCAGCAGCACAGCGTTCAATACGTGGATCAGGAATAAGTCCCACTTCGTGCGGTAGCGGAATTGGCTGCTGAGATTCCCAATAGGGCAAAGACCGTAGCGCTGGATCCGCCGCTAACAAATTGTGTAGATGTGTGGTTCCCGTGCGAGGTTGCCCAACGATGATGATTGGACGCTTGATCTCAATGTCCTTAATCTCAGGATGACGAGACAAAAGATCAGCCAAGAGAAGTCGGTTCTTCAAAAATCCGACAAGTTGCGTGTGCACACTGACATGCCCCATCCCCGACAAATGCGCCTCGGAGTTCAAACAGCGCACAAGCACACTCAACGGTTCAACAAACTCCGAAGGACCAAAGTCGGTGAGTGAACCACCCAATTGCTCAATCGCTGCAGCCTTCAGAGCTTCAACCTCCAGCGGCAACATGTCAGCAAATTGAGCCGCCCCAGCGAACATCTCTGCCACTTCAGGTGAAAACTTTGGCGACGCTAGATCATCAAGGCGTAAGGCAGGAATAGTCACAGGTCACTCCACTGGACGACGGTGGCTTGTGGTGTTTCAATTTCTCCCTCAGGTAAGAAAAAACGCCAAAAGACTGAGCCGTACATCCGTCCCTCAGAGTCCAACCAGTTAGGTACTCCAGGATCGCTATGGGCAATCACCATGCGAAAACTTCCATCTTTTTCCAGTTGAGTGTTGGCACGATTGCGACTCACTGGTCGATTGACATAATCAAACATCTGTGAAAAGCGAGTCCATAAACAAACATTGGCGAAACGACAATCTGGCCAACGTCCAGTGATCACTAAGGCCTGATCGGGGCCGATCACAAACGGTGCCATTGAGTAAGCAGCATCAGCGGCTGCCAATGCAAGAGTTCCCGGCTTTTCCGGCTGATGAAAAAAATTGGGAGTCGTGGAAACCCACGATGGCATGATTTGCCCAGGCTTTATTCCATCAACGGTTTTTGTCCGTACATGATTGATCACACGTTGCAGGGCTGCGGCCATGCGCTCGTCATCCCACTTAGGTGGCGCTTCAACAGGTGATGTGCTCTCAATGCTCAGAGGTACGTGCAAGGTTTGCGAGACAGCGGCTGGAGACGCCCACTCAAAATAATGGCGCGTGGTGATACGTCCACCGGCTTCAGGTAATGCCAACCAGTTGCGACTTCGTTGCGGACCGCCCAACCAAATTTCATAATCGCCGTTGCTGTCAGCGTCAATCTCGGTGTCATTAAGTACGCCAGCCAGACCTGTGGGATAGTTGCCGTCGTGTCCACCCGCTTCGACGGTGAACGATGTGTACACCGCTCCTGCGAGGTTTCCGCGTACTCGATATTGCAGACTTCCTGATACTGGTGCTTCAAAATACAGAGCATCGGGGTTATCTCCAGTGAAGCTTCGCGTCGGACTCACGATACGACGGAAAACGGGACGCTGAATATCAAACTCCTGATGTGAATACAGGGCGCTCTGCAAAATATGCGTCAAATTTCGAAAGCCATCTGGCAGATCGCCGTCCATCGTGATGCCCCACTCAGGACCCAACCATCGTTCACCAGCGTCGCGAAGCGAATCAAGCAAATGATTCCACGCCAACCGAGTCTGATCAGCCATTACATCCCCCTAGGACTAGTCACGAATAGTTGGAAGCCGTAGCAACAACCCACCGCAAACTAACTTAATCGGCATGCCGGGCAATCACACAGCGCATGGAATGAGTAAAGAAGTGGCGCACTCGGCCGGAGTCGAACCGACAACCCTTGATCGCCCCGAGGTTGGATCTCGAATTTCGGGCTGATCAGCTGAGTCGGCGGCGCAGACGGCTCACAAGGAATACTCCGCTCAGGATCAACATCAACGACAACACAACTGTTGACGAAGAGTTGTTTCCAGTAGTGGGCAAGTCTGTCAAGTTCGGCTCGGCCGTTGGGGGCGCGGGAGGCGTTGTCGTTGTGGGCGCGGGAAGCACAGATCCAACAAGTTGCACCGCATCAATTTCGGCCCAGCCGTCTGTTGTTTGGTCAACCGTAATTCGAACGAAGGATATGGGCGATTCAACGCTCGTCACGGACACTGAGAGAATGTCGTCAAATAGGTTTTCCTCAAGACAAGTACCGGCAGTCGCTAATGATGGATCACCTGTATAGACCGTGGTCCAAACTACCTCATCGGCGGATACTTCAATTAAAGAAATAGCGTCCTGAGTATCGTTTTGGTAAACGTTAATTTCACTGGGAACCCGAGCGTAGTCATAACGAAGAGTTATTGACGCGATCGCATCACTCTCAAATGACGCCCATAACCCGTTTTCATCGCATCCATCTGCATCAGGTGCACCCGTTGCGTTTTGTGGCAGAAAATTACCGTCAAACCAATCATCCCCTGTCGCACAAATCGCCCACTGCGCTAGGGGGGATTCGCCATCGTCGATCGTCGTGGAGCACTCTGCCGGGAGCGTAGGCGACGGGACGCCAGCATTCGCAGGAGTTGATGCGAATGCACCCATAACAATCGAACTAATGAAACCAGCAACTACTAATTTACCAATACGCATTTCTCTCCCTGGGTAGTGATGACGCTCGCACTGATTCCAAATTTCTCAATGCTTTGAGGATGACACCTCATGTCAATGATAGTACCTCATGTGACTGACGGCGAAGTCAAGTAATGTAACGGCAGGTCGCTGATTGGCTTTACGTAGGGAAAACGATGTGGCGCACTCGGCCGGAGTCGAACCGACAACCTTCTGATCCGTAGTCAGATGCTCTATCCATTGAGCTACGAGTGCAACGCCTAACAGCCTAGAGGGCTATCGCTCTCGTGAAAACCCTAACAATCCAATATAGATTGAGCTTAATTCTTTGGGCACCAATTTCGCGTGCACCAAGGTCCCCAACTATTTGATCTTTTGTACATCGCATAGGCCAATTTGGCATTTGTTCGGGGGTCATACAGTTGGTTCAAGTTCGTGACACCGTAATTCTTCATCCAAGATTTGTGAACGTTCCAATACATCTGGAAGAGACCAACACAGCACCAATTGTGACTCTGTGGATTAAAATTGCTTTCTCGCTTGACAACGAAAAGCGCATTCTCTTCAAGACTGTCAGGCCATTCATCGCGAATAATCTGTTCAACTTCGCTGCGAGAGTATGTACGCGGTGCCTGATATTGCGGCGCAGGCGCAGTTGCAGGCGCGATGCTCACGCTGGTGCCTTTGGGCAAGCAAATCTTTTGACCGATCAGTAACACGGACTTTGTCGTCATCCCATTGACGGATGTCATTTGAGAGATGGTCGTGTTGGCCTTGTCAGCGATTCGACTCCACGAATCACCAACGACAACTGTGTAGTTCGCCGAGCACGAAGTTTGATCTACTGGGATGACGGAACTTGCTGTGGTGGCTCGCAAAGGGGGGACTTTGGCCCCAGGCGGCAAGCAAATCTCTTGACCCACCATTAACGGTGAGCGAATGGTTTTGTTGTTGATACCAGCAATCAAACTCGCCTCAGTGCCTGCCGCATTGGCAATAGCAAACCAAGAATCCCCCGACTGCACGATGTATGTAGATCCACAAATCGGCGTCGCAACCTGAGTCGTCGGCGCTGCCAAAGTTGTCTCGGCAATGGCTGGGGGAAGCGTTGTGATAGCGGTTGTGGTTGAAGTCAATGGGACTTGATCGGTGCTGTCCAATTGCACAACTACCGCCGCACCACCAGTCGTCGTCACATCAACCCCGCTGCCTTCTCCACGCAAGGCCCAGGCCACCGGTGCGGCACATAGACCTACAAGAACCAAAAGACCGAGCCGCCGACGTAAGAGAATTTCGGGAGATACGAACTTTGACCTGCCACGGGACCCACGGCGACCAGGTCCAGATGGACCCCATGGGGATTGGTCGTGTTGCGAGGATCGTTGGTAGGTGTTCATCAGGGCTCTGTGGCGGTGAGACTTCTCAATCGCTTCCCGACAGTTTGCTCGTTCTGTAACACAATCGCAACAGAACGCGGCCCTGTCGGGTCTCAAGAGAGGGCTTTATCCACAGGCAAAATGGTCATCCAAGCACTACGAGGGCACCATCAATACCTTGTCCACAACGGGGAAACTTTTCCTCAAAAACCCTTAAAAATCGAGAAAATCAGATTTCCAGTCGGGAAATTTGGCGGGGAACTACAAGGTCACTGGGCACCGTTGACGACGGCACCCTCGTGACGCTGAAGTAACTCAACGGAATATCCGTCTGGGTCGAGGACGAATGCCACCGTTACCGGCCAGCGTTCCAAACGAGCAGGGGCCATCGTCGAAGTGAAGCCAGCGGCCACGGCACGATCATGAACATCTTGGCAATCGTCCACATTCATATAGATCTTCCACAGCGCAGTGCCGTGTTCTATCGGACCAGAACGCTCCAACCACTGGGCCAACTGCAGCCGTCCCCCACCCGCATCGGCGGCGAGGACAATCTCATCGACTCCAGGAATCTGAGTCCGAGACTGGACCTTGAGCCCGATGATTTCGGTGTAGAACCATTCGGACCGTTTTAAATCGGTGACGTTTATGCAGTACTGACCAACTGTCGATGCCATGATCTCCCCTTTGTGAAGTTGTCTTGTTGTAAATAGAAACTGATGAAAATGTGGCTTACGGAATCAAAGAAAAATCGTGGTCCGTCAACCAATGGCGACCAACTTCTTTCACTGGAGCCCAACGATCAGTCAGGCGCTGGGCCGTGGGATCGGCGTCGGTCACTTGTCCGAAATCAGAGGGACATGGTGCCATGCGATCAGCATGCACCTTGAGTTTGGCGAGATCAAAACTAAATAACTCGGCCGCACTCAAACCCACCATGCGACGCGTCTCATCAATCGGAATGTCATGGAATGTTTTCTTCAACCAAGCCCGCGTGTTTGGCCATGTGCCTTCGGGATGCGGGAAGTCGTTACCCCACATAATATTTCCAACACCAATTTCATAACGCATGCCCAACTCACGGCGCTTGGTATTTGAAGCACCGATGAATACGTTGCGATCAATGTATTCGCTTGGAAGCATTTTGATAGCACCCTTAAACGGATCGCCACCTAATTTTTCCGTACCCTTTTGACCAAGAGCAAGTCGATCCCAGAACCAAATCTGTGGTGGCAACCACCAACAACCAGCCTCGGTCACACCAAAGCGCAAACCAGGGAAACGCTCGAACACGCCAGACCACAGCATGAACCACAACGGACGCGCTGGCCACCACACAACTTCAGTGACATAGATACCGAGGTGATTGTCATATTCGTCGCGCGAGGCTGGCCCCGAGTGAGTCGAGATTGGCATGTTCAATTCTTCGCATAAGGCCCACACGGGGTCGTAATGGCGATCGTGATATGGCAACTGATTGACCCACATCGCGGGAATCATCACGCCGCCTAAGCCAGAGTCTTTAGCCCGACGAATTTCAGCCAAAACCCGTGGTAAATCGGCCGTAATGGGCACAAGGGCCATGCCACGACGGCGCTCTGGACTTTGTGAACACAATTCGGCGAGCCAACGATTGTGTGCAATCGATCCCGCAAGACCTAATTCAGGATCCATGTCTCCGGACATCCCGAGACCCGCACCGAATGGCACGCATGTACGACTCTCGACTGCGTCGGCATCGGGGAAAATAATTTCACCGGAAACACCATCGCCATCAAGTTCCTGATCACGACGCGTTGCTTCCCAACCGCTGCGTAATGCTTCCTCGTGTTCTTCAAACCACTTCTTGGCGTAATCCTCGTTACGTGTTCCGAGCATGGTGGAAACTTCGAGCGCCTTGTCGCGCTCTGCCAAAAACTCATCAAATTGCGGATGAAATTTTTTCTCTAAGTACTCGCGATAATCGGCAGTTGGAAGCCCTGCATGACTGTCCGCCGAGACAATGATGTACGGATCGTTGACTGGGACATTGAGATATGGATCAATATATGGATTCCCCGTCTGGGTGGATGGGTTGTCAATAGTGGTCATACTTTTCTCCTTGGTGTATTCATGATTTTCAGCCTGGTACCTGTCGCAGATAGGTCGGATTACTGCGCGACTTCATTGACTCATAACGAAGACGCATCGAGTTGTCGCCACGTTCGCTATCGGGCATCATCCAAA
>WLTJ01000039.1 GCA_009705435.1 Actinomycetota bacterium
GCAGATCGGCCAAGCGGTCGTTTCCCCAGTCACGGGGCAGATCACTTTCGTCGGTCGGGTGGTTAACCAGACATATGTAACTGTGGCCCCCGACTCGATCGGCGGCGGATTCGGGCAAATTCTGATCACCGTCGGGGGAGTGGGGGCGCTGGCGAGTTTTCATGTGGGCAGTCGGGTCAGCGCTGGTGGGGTCCTGGGAACAGCGCAATCGACGATCAGTCTCAGTGTGCGTCGCAAGACGCCTGGTTCGCCGGCCGTGTACCTAGACCCGACGCCGTATCTCGCATATTGGCGAACTCGGGCAAGATTGGTTCCTAGCGACGGTTCGTCAGCCCGATTGACCCCGCAAATCCTCGCCTGTCGGGCATCTTTAGCACCTGCGAGGTGGGGTTACGAGGGCTTTTCCCGCTAATCTCTATGAGCAACACAAACCATGCATGGTCCTCATCCTGCGGTCGTCACTTTTAGTGATGCGAGGTCCCATGCCCCTAACCGCAGAACCAGGAGGTAATGCCATGGCCATCGTCACGATGCGTCAATTGTTGGAAGCCCGAGTTCACTTCGGTCACCAAACCCGTCGTTGGAACCCCAAGATGAATCGTTTCATCTTTGGAGAGCGCAACGATATTTACATCATCGATCTTGAGCAGACTCTCGTACGTATTGAGACTGCCTACGCTTTCGTTCGCGACTTGGTCGCCGACGGTGGTGCGATTCTTTTCATCGGCACTAAACAGCAGGCACAAGACCCGATCGCTGGCTTTGCTGAAAAGTGTGGCATGCCCTATATCAACGAGCGTTGGTTGGGTGGCATGTTGACCAACTTCGAAACGATTTACAAGCGCGTTCAAAAAATGATTGAACTTGAGCGCTTGCTAGAGACTGGCGAGTTTGCGCTCATGCCAAAGAAGGAAGCTCTTCTGAAGAGCCGTGAATTGGCCAAGTTGCAGAAGAACCTCAACGGAATCCGCCATATGACTAAGCGCCCACAGGCTGTCTTCATCATTGACACGAAGAAAGAACACATCGGAGTCACAGAAGCCAACAAACTCGGAATTCCGATTGTAGGAATTGTTGATACCAACGTTGACCCTGATCTCATCACTTACCCAATCCCAGGTAACGATGACGCGATTCGCGCCAACGAACTGATGTCAAAGATGATCGCCGAAGCAGTGACCGAAGGTCGTTACATTGCTTCGAAGCGCAATCCTGGTCTTGTAGCCCCAGATCGTAGCGACGCCGAAAAGGCTGAATTCGCTGCGACTCAGGCAAGCGCTCGCACTCAAGCTGCTGCTGCTCAAGCAGAGCGTGAAGCCCGTCTCGCTGCCACCAAGGCGCCAGTTGACGAAGTAACAACAGATACCCCGGCGGAGGCCTGAGCAATGTCGTTTACAGCTAAAGATGTTCAAACTCTGCGACAGGCAACTGCTGCTGGAATGATGGACTGCAAGAAGGCCCTCGAAGAAAACAATGGAGACATTGAGGAAGCGAAGCAATGGTTGCGTGAAAAAGGTTTGGCCGCTTCGGCAAAACGTGATGATCGCGATAACAATCAAGGCGTCGTGGCTTTAGTCATTTCTAATAACGTCGGTGCGATCGTCAAACTGAAATCTGAAACTGACTTTGTTGCCAGTAGCGATCAGTTCAAGGCTGAAGCTCAGACCTTGGCTGAATTGGTTGCTGCTAAAGGCGAATCTGCTGTTGCTGAACGATCAGCCATCCTTGATGACTTGAAGATCACGCTCAAGGAAAAAATTGAGTTAGGTGAAGTCGTTCGTATTGATGCTGCCGCTGGCAATATCGTCGAGAGCTATCAGCACATTCAAGGTGGACGTGGCGTCAACGCCGTTCTCGTTGAGGTACAAGGCGGCTCAGTCGATCTCGCTCACGACATCGCTGTGCACATCGCTTTCGCCCGCCCAAAGTATCTCAGTCGCGACGAAATTCCGGCCGATGTTTTGGAAAAAGAGAAAGCCACTCTTGAGGCCATCAGCCGCAACGAAGGTAAGCCTGAGGCTGCTATTGCCAAAATTGTTGAAGGTCGCATTAATGGCTTCTATAAAGATGTATGTCTCGTCGAGCAGGCTTACGCCAAAGATGACAAGCAGTCAGTCACACAAGTTCTTGGAGCAGCAAAAATTGTTCGCTTCGCCCAGGTTGAGATCGGCTGATTGATCATGGCCGGATCTGACGTCACTCCAATTCGTCAGCCCGACCGACCCGCATGGAAGCGGGTGGTACTCAAACTTTCTGGTGAGGCCTTGGCTGAACCGACAGGTTTTGGTCTTGATACGAATGTGCTTCATCAAGTTGCGACCGAAATCAAAGATGTTCGCGAGAATCTGAAGATTGATATCGCCGTTGTCGTTGGCGGTGGAAACTTTTGGCGGGGGCTGAAAGGAACCGGTCAGGGAATGGATCAGGCTCAAGCCGACTTTATGGGAATGATTGCCACCGTGATGAACGGTTTGGCCTTACAGGACGCGCTCGAGCGAGTGGGTCAACAGAGTCGAGTGATGACCGCCATCGAAATGCCCAAGGTTGCTGAACCGTACATTCGCCGTCGTGCAGAACGGCATATGGAAAAAGGTCGCGTCGTTATTTTTGCTGGTGGCACTGGGAATCCCTTTTTTACGACGGATACGGCAGCGGCTTTGCGGGCTGCCGAAATTGACGCCCAGGCAATTCTCAAGGGGACTCACTCGGGAGTGGACGGGGTGTACACCGCTGACCCCAAACTTGACCCAACAGCCACTCGCTATGACCGTATTTCCCATAAAGAGGTCATTGAGAAAGAACTTCGAGTGATGGACGCCACGGCTATTGCCTTTTGTCGGGATAACAAAATCCCGATCGTGGTCTTTGATGTGAGCACCCCAGGCAACATCAGATCCGTTCTTGAAGGCCAAGCCGTAGGTACGCTGGTCGGGTGACGGACGACATCATTCTCGAGGCCATGGACAAGATGGATAAGGCCGTCGAGCACGCTCAATCACAGTTCACGACTATTCGCACTGGTCGGGCTACGCCTGCTCTGGTGGAGAGGCTGATGGTGAGCTATTACGGGGCTGATGTTCCCTTGCAGCAACTGGCCAGTTTTCAGGTGCCCGAGGCCCGCACGCTGGTCATTAAGCCTCACGACAGGGCGGCCCTGAACGCCATTGAAAAGGCTATTCGGGACAGCGATTTGGGCATGTCACCGTCCAATGACGGTGTCATCATTCGGCTCAATTTCCCAATGTTGACGGAACAACGGCGTCGTGACTATGTCAAAATGGTGAAGAATATGGCTGAAGATGGTCGTGTCGCCGTGCGTAATGTGCGACGAGATGGCCGCAAGCAGTTAGAGAACGCCGAAAAGGCAGGCGAAGTTTCCAAGGATGAACTTGAGCGGGCTGAAAAAGAACTAGAAAAGATAACGCACGAACATGTTGAGCACATAGATAAGTCAGTACAACGCAAAGAGCAAGAACTTCTAGAAGTTTGATAGGACGAGAACATGAGCGATGACAACTGGCGTGGCGGATCGGATGCGAATCCGGACGATGATTTTGAAGATTTCGGTGAACTGAGATTTTCCGAAGAGGAAAACGAGGAGGAGCAGGCGCCGTTAAGTTTTGACGACGATAACACTGGCCCACTTCCTCATTGGACGGTGAAGCCAACGAGTGAATTGCCTCGTTTGTTCCCTGAAGAAACGACTCGTGATATTTCACGTGAAGTTCAGCGTGATGATGACGGTGAAGTCGATGTGTGGGGTTCATATTCTGGCTCTGCCCCTCGTCCAGTACCTGACCGTCCAGCTGATGCTCCGCTGCGTCCAGCAAGCGACGCAAGTGGCAGCCGTCCGATTGTTCGCTTGGGTGATCCGAGCACTGGAGCAAATCGTCGTGGTACTGACACCACGACGGGTGCTGCGACACGACCGATTCCATCACAGCGCCGTGACGACACCAGTGATACCTCTCGTCCAGGTCGTCTAACAATTGGTGGCGATGATGTTCAAGGTCGCGTAGCGACAGGGAGTCGCCCTCGACCAGTGACAGATCGCGGACCTCGTCCCCGTTCAGAAGTTCGGCCGCGGGGCCGTGCACTCCCTGCGACATCCAATAGCGGCGGACGCGATTTGCCGACGGCGACTGCAGTTGGCATTTTGATGGTGGCCGCGTTTATCGCCGCGTTGTTATGGAAGCCTGTGGCAATTTTGGCGATAGTGGTTCTGGTCTGTGGTTTGGCCGCCGTTGAGTTTTTTGAAAAAGTCACCGAACGGGGATATCGACCAGCAACAATTCTCGGTATCACCGTCGCCATCTGTGCACCCTTAGGGGCCTACTGGGTTGGCGAAAATGCTTTGCCAGTGATCTTTGTTTTGGCATTTATAGCTTGTGCGGCGACGTTCGTGAGTGCTTCTGGCGTGCAATCTAAGCCGATGCACAATATGGCGATCACTACCTTGGGCATGCTTTGGATTGGCATGATGGGTTCATTCGGAGCACTGCTCGCAGGGGTCTCGAATGTGCCTGGTCTGAGCAACGTAGGTACTGACACGCTGTTCATCATTGTCGTCGGCGTCAGTGCCAATGATATTGGTGCACTCTTTGTCGGTCAGGCGACTGGCAGGACTCCACTTCGAGCATGGATTAGTCCCAATAAGACCTTGGAGGGTTTAATGGGCGGAACTGTAGCCACGTTGGTAGCGATGTGGGTTGTTAGTTTGCAGAGTGATACATGGAACAGCATCGGTGAAGTATTGCTTCTCGTGATTGCAGTGTCGGTACTCGCTCCTCTCGGTGACTTGGTGGAGAGCATGTTCAAGCGCAACTTGGAGGTCAAAGATTTTGGTTCTTTGATTCGTGGCCACGGTGGGGTTCTTGACCGCTTTGATAGCTACTTGTTCGTCTTGCCTGCGGCCTACTACTTATTGATGGTGCTTCAGCCGTACGCATCGTGATGTGAACGATGACCACTGTTGGCGTTTCTATTGCCGGATCATCGGGTTCAATTGGTCGACAAACACTTGAAGTGATTTTTGCCGAGAACGCTAAATCGCGCTCCGAGAATACTGGCGTTGATTATGTCGTCCACGGACTAGGGGTCGGGTCCTCCATTGATGTCCTGATTGAGCAAGCAAAGATCTTCTCACCACGCGTGGTGGCAGTCGCCGATGAGTCTCTTCATCACTTGGTGCAAGATGCCCTGCCGAATGTGCGTGTCGTGCGCGATATGGAAGATCTCGTGGATGGTGCCGCCGTCGTTGTCAATGGGGTCGTTGGCTTTGCTGGTTTGGCGGTCACTTTAGAAACTTTGCGACAAGGTAAGCGCCTGGCATTGGCCAACAAAGAGTCTTTAATTGCCGCTGGGCCAGTGGTGCAACCTTTGCGTGCGGTGCGAGGTGCAGAGATTATTCCTGTGGATAGCGAACACTGCGCAATCCATCAATGTCTGCGCTCAACCGTGCGTGCAGATGTTGAAGTGGCGCGTCTTGTGTTGACTGCCAGTGGTGGTCCATTTCGCGGTCGATCAAAACAAGATCTCGCTGATGTCACCGTTGATCAGGCTCTCGCACATCCAACGTGGAGCATGGGGCCAAAGATAACGATTGACTCCTCAACGCTGATGAATAAGGGTCTAGAAGTTATTGAGGCCCACGAGTTATTTGGTGTTGATTATTCCCGCATCGAGGTCGTCGTTCATCCGCAATCCATTGTCCACTCAATGGTTGAGTTCACTGATGGCAGCACTATCGCCCAATTGAGCCTGCCGGATATGCGCTTACCCATTGGATACGCCTTAGCGCATCCACATCGTGCTTTGACGGCCTTCGGACGAATTGATTGGTCGGCATTATCAAGACTTGATTTTGAAGAACCTGATGTGGAGACCTTTCGTTGTTTGACTTTGGCCTACCAGGCGGGTCGCGCTGGGGGCACTGCGCCAGCCTTCTTGTCGGCCGCTAATGAGGTCGCCGTGGAAGCCTTTTTGGCGGGATTGCTGAAGTGGCCAGATATCGCGGCTGTTGTTGAGTCGTCGATGCAGGCTTATGAGGCGACAGATGGCACTCTCACGAGCAGCGAGATCATTGAGGCTGACCGTGTTGGTCGTGAAACAGCACGTAAAGTTCTACTTGTATGAGTTTGTATCGTTCTTTACGAGAAGAGATGATGGCTGGTGGCGCGGTTAATGATGATCCCGACGGCAATCCATCGCAACCCAGTCGATTGAAGGGAGTGCTATCTGGTCTCACGGTTCTCGCTCTGTTGATCTGGCTTGGCATCAGCAATGTATGGAGTTTGGTTCTCGTCGTGGGCTTATTGCTATCGGTTTTTCTGCATGAACTTGGGCACTTTAAGACTGCTGGATGGGCGGGAATGAAACGCACGCAGTTCTTCATGGGATTCGGGCCAAAAATTTGGAGTACTCATCGCAACGGTGTTGAGTACGGAGTACGGGCTCTTCCTCTGGGGGCATTCGTGCGCATCGTGGGGATGAACAATCTTGATCCCGTCGATGAGGGCGATGAACAAGTCGCCTATTCTGCAAAGCCTTATAGGTGGCGACTCTTAGTGATCACTGCTGGTTCGCTGATGCACATCATCATCGCCGTGCTGATCATGATGTTTGTCTATACCGCCGGAGGTCGCTACCAAGAAACTGGGCGCATTGAAGTTCTTGGACTCACCGAGGGCTCACCCGCCTCTCAAGCGGGGATCAGCCCAGGCGACGAAATCACTTCAATCAACGGCGTGATTTTGGAAACCAGCGATGATTTTCGCTCATTGATGGGTGCTTCATCTGTCGGTGATGAAGTGTCGGTGGGCTTCATTCATCAGGGCTCGCAAGAATCAGCGCGCGTTACTTTGGTTGCTCGTCCTGGTGATGATGAAACTGGGGTTGGATTTCTCGGTGTCGGAACGAACAGTATCGGTCGTCAGAAACTGGGTGTATTTTCTGCGACGACTCATATGACTTCGGATCTTCTTGACGGTATGGGGCGCACGATTCAGGGAATCGGCACCATCCTCAACCCAGAAAACCAGTGGTCTCAACTCACCGATTCGCAAGCGGATCCAAATTCACGACCGACGACTGTCGTTGGGATCACGCAGGTTGCAGGCGATATCGGTGATCGCGACGGCTTATATGGTGTCCTTGAGATATTGGCTTCAATCAACGTTTTCATCGGCATATTCAATCTTTTGCCTTTCCTCCCCTTTGATGGTGGTCACGCAGCAATCGCCACGTACGAACGAATTCGCAGTCGAAAAGGTCACCGCCATCACGCTGATGTAGAGAAAATGTGGCCGCTCACGGTGGTGGTCATCACCTTATTGCTATTTCTGACTTTCACTGGTTTGTACCTTGATATCACACGACCCTTCTAATCGCTGGCAGAATGCAATCAATGTCTTCTGAATCATCTACCCCTCCCTGGTCTTTGACGCAGCGTCGCCCAAGTCGTCAAATCATGGTCGGTAAAGTTCCTGTCGGCGGCGGAGCGCCGATCACGGTGCAGTCAATGACGATCACAAAAACGGCTGATGTTGAAGGCACTTTGCAACAAATTTATGCCTTGGCAGCAGCGGGTTGTGACATCGTCCGTTGCACATGCAATGAGATTGAGGCTGCCGAAGGTCTCGCGCAAATCATCCCACGGTCTCCTGTGCCCATCATTGCTGACATTCATCATCAGTACAAAATGGCCTTGGCGGCGATGGAGGCTGGCGTCCATGGTCTGCGACTCAACCCTGGGAATATTCGTCGTCCTGAACACATCAAGGCTGTGGCATCTGAGGCCCGCGATCGTGGCATCTCCATTCGCATTGGTGTCAACGGTGGATCGCTTGATCCAGAACTGTATGACAAGTACGGAGGCAAAGTAACCGCGGAGGCGATGGTTGAATCGGCTCTGCGAGAGATTGCCTATTTCGACGAAGTGGGTTTTGATCAAATCAAGATCAGCGTCAAGGCATCAAATGTTCCGCTCATGGTTGAGGCATATCGCCAACTCAGTGAAGTGACTGATCACCCATTGCATCTTGGTGTCACTGAGGCAGGCCCATTACCGAACGGTTTGCTGAAAGCGACTGCGGGAATCGCCGCATTGTTGCTGGAAGGTATTGGCGACACGATTCGCTACAGCTTGACTGCAGATCCAGTTGAAGAGGCACGTGCTGGACGCCAGTTGCTTGAGGCTCTCGGCCTGCGCGAACGTAAAAACGTTGATCTGATTGCCTGTCCCAGCTGTGGTCGAGCTGAGATTGATGTGATTGATGTTGCCAATCGTGCAATGTTGGCTTTCGGCGAACGACAGATCCCTTTGCAAGTTGCTGTGATGGGTTGTGTAGTTAACGGGCCTGGAGAAGCTCGCGAAGCCGATCTAGGAATTGCTGCTGGGAATAAGCGCGGACACCTCTTTGTCAAAGGTCGAAATGTCGCCGTCGTGCCGGAGAGTGAAATGGTTGAGGCCCTTGTGGAGTGGGCGGAGTTCATCCATGAGCACGGGGCGGAGGCAGCCATCGCGCGTGTTGATACAGAGAAAGCCGAACGCGAAGCTGCTAAGGATCGATCGATGTTGCTTGATGCCCAAGGCGATGATGTGAATCGCTCAAACGAACGTATTGTGGAGATCCGCAAAAAGAGTTGAGAGTGTCTACTGGTTTGAGGACTCGTCGACACGAAACAAAGTTGCTTTGCCTGTGAGAGTGATTTCTTCGTCGGGACCGAGATAGCAAACTTCACCGCGGTGCAATCGGTCGGTGCGACCAACCCCGCACAAGATCAACTCACGAGTTTGCGAGCGCAGGGTTTCAGTACCGTTGATTTGGTGGATTGAAAGTTGAAATGGGGCATGAGGCGTTTCGTAGCACCACAGATGGCCAGTGTCGGTGCGTCTCACAGGGGTAGGTCGCAAAACTGGGTCGGGGAGAGGGCGGGCGATCACAGTTGCTAACAACTCATTGATATCAACGTGTTTATTTGTGAGTCCACAACGAACCACATTGTCGCTTGATCCCATCACCTCAACGCCCGTTCCACTGAGGTAAGCATGCAAGTTCCCTGGATCAAGGTACAACGCTTCGCCGGCACTCAAGATGACATGGTTGAGGAGCAAACTTGCGACGACTGCTGGGTCATTGGGGTAGCGAGTATTCAAACGCGTGACCCACACTGCATGTGGCGAATCATGTTGTGCACATGCTTCGACTACGTCAGTGAGAAGTATGCGAATTTCTTCTGTCCCGCTGAATATGTAGTGCAGGAGATGATCGAGGTCGTGGTCGGTCAGCAAACGCGCCAAGACTGATGCTCCGCCTCCGATTGAGTGCAACAAGTCGACAGATATTGTTGGCTCGCGAAATCCACAGAATGCCTCAAATGGGCCAAGAGCACAGAGAAGTTCTGGTTTGGAAAACGGATCACGGTAAATACGTCGCGAGTTGCTCACCGGAATGCCCAATCGATTTTCTCGGGCATAGCCATTCTTGGCCTGCTCGAGTGATGGATGCGCCTGTAGTGAAAGTGGTTCGGCGGCCGCTAAAACTTTGAGCAAAAATGGCAACTCACCCGATGTTGATATCAACGGAGTTGATTGCCCGCCAGTTTCATCAACGGAGCCGCGCGAGTGAGGCACTGAAGCGCGGTCATCAACGTCAAGCATTTTTGATGATCCACCGAGGTGGGTACCGAACCATAATTCTGCCCACGGGCGACCATCAGGCTCAAGGTTGAGAAGGTGGGGGATTGCTTGCTTGTCACCCCATGAGTAGTGCTGTAAAACACCGCGCACCAGCTTCATATTTAGATACCTGACCGTCCACACAACTGACGCAGAGTTCTCACAACATCACCGATTGGCACATCGCTACGTTCGCC
>WLTJ01000004.1 GCA_009705435.1 Actinomycetota bacterium
GGAACAAAGCGTGCCATCACGATGGTCTTTGAGCCGTGCTTCTCAAGAAACGCGTGAGCTTTATCAATGTTTCTCGGGTTAAAAAGTTTGCTTTGTGGCCGGTCAAACAAACTTGGGCCGACCTTGCGTCCAAAGATGTAACCAACCTGATCGCCAATAACGGCTGCAGCAAATGTCACGAGGGCAACGATGGGCAACGATGGAAGCACGTTGCCACCGGCAGTGGACGATAAGAAGCCGGCAATAAAGAGCAGCGAATCACCAGGCAGAAAAAAACCAATCAGCAATCCCGATTCGGCAAACACGATGGCGGCCAAAAGAACGAGCCCGCCCTTGTCGAGCCATGATTCAATATCAAACAATGCGAGCATGTGATGACCTTAGTTGTTCGTGGTGTTGTAACGTCTGCACCCAAACAAAAGAGGCGCCCTTGCGGGCGCCTCTTTTGCAGTTCCATGAATACAACTCGTCAGTGAGCAGCAACTGTCTCTTTGCTGAGAGCAGCGATGCCGTCAGTACGACGACCTGAGAAGATCAGCGATCCGATGATGATCACGAGTGCTACTCCGGCGATGACATAACGCGCACCATTGTCTGCCTGGGTGATGATTGCAGGAAGAATCAGCAAGGAAACCAAGTTCATGACCTTGATCAGCGGGTTCAACGCCGGACCAGCAGTGTCCTTGAACGGATCGCCGACAGTGTCACCAATGACGGCAGCCTTGTGGGACTCACTACCCTTGCCACCGTACTTGCCGTCTTCGATGTACTTCTTGGCGTTGTCCCAAGCACCACCAGCATTGCTGAGATAGTTGGCCATCAACTGACCAACCAAGATGACTGCGGCCAAGAATGCGCCGAGGGCTTTCCAGTCGATGCCGAAGCCAACAACAACGGGAGCCAGCACTGCCAACAGAGCTGGTGTGGTGAGTTCACGCAATGACGCCTTGGTGCAGATGTCAATCACTGGGCCGTAGTCAGGCTGTTTGGTGCCGGCCATGATGCCGCCATCAGCAAACTGATTACGCACTTCTTGAACAACAACTCCAGCGGTGCGACCAACGGCGCGAATTGCCAATGCCGAGAACAAGAACGGAATGGATCCACCAATCAGCAGACCAATGAATACCTTGGGCTCGGCCACGTTGATTGCTAACTCAGGCAGTTTGAACACGCCGTCGGCAAGGTTTGTGACTCCGTCAACGAGAGGTTCTCCCAAACTGTCCTTGAGGTTCGCACCAGCTGTCTCAATGTATGAAGCGAACAAAGCCACGGCAGCAATAACAGCAGAGCCAATGGCAAAGCCTTTGGTCACTGCCTTGGTGGTGTTGCCGACAGCGTCAAGAGCAACCATGATCTTTGCTGGTTCACCGTGGAATTCGCCAGACATTTCAGCGATTCCGGCGGCATTGTCACTGACTGGACCAAAGGTGTCTTCAGAAACAATGACACCAGTGGTGGCCAACATTCCCATGCCGCACAAGGCGACAAGGTAGAAGCTGAAAGTGAGGTTTCCGCCACCAAGACCGATCGCTGCGCCGATGGCGATAGCAATAGCGATAACGGCGTATACCGAACTCTCAAGTCCGTAGGCGGTACCCGACAAAACAACAGTGGCAGGACCAGTTTGTGAGGACTCAGCAATTTCTTGCACTGGTCGGTAATGCGTGCTGGTGTAGTACTCGGTCAGACGACTAACCAACTGCGCCAGGATCAAACCAATTGCCACAGCACCAAAGACGCGCCATCCGGCGCCACTCAAGAGGCGAACTTTTCCTTCGTCGTCAAGCACGCCCTTATCGTTTCCGACGTACGTCAATGCGAGAGCCAGAGTTCCGAGCAAAGTGATCACGCCTGCCACTAAGAAGCCACGGTTGATTGGCTTCAAGGCATCGGTCTCATCGTCTTTGGCCTTCACGGCAAACACGCCGAAGATTGAGGCGATCACGCCGATTGCACGGCATGCCAAGGGGAACACCAAACCGAGGGCTGGGTTGAGACCAATGGAATTGAAAGCGGCCACACCGAGGATGATCGAGGCCACTAAGGTGACTTCGTAACTCTCGAAGAGGTCAGCAGCCATACCAGCGCAGTCACCTACGTTGTCACCTACGTTGTCAGCAATTGTGGCTGGGTTACGGGGGTCGTCCTCGGGGATTCCGGCTTCAACCTTTCCTACCAAGTCGGCGCCAACGTCGGCAGCCTTGGTGAAGATTCCGCCGCCAACTCGCAAGAACAATGCCAACAGTGAACCACCGAAGCCGAAGCCGATGAGGATCACGGACGAGGTGTTCTGGAAAGCCATGATGATGCCAGTGGCACCGAGCAGACCGAGACCGACGGTGAACATACCAGCCACACCACCGGTGCGAAAGGCCACCGTGAGGGCTCGGGGCATGCTGCCACTGAGAGCGGCGGCGGCAGTACGAACGTTGCCTTGCGTTGCCAAGGTCATACCGATGTAACCAGTAAGACCTGAGGCTCCACAGCCCAAGATGAAGGCGATAGTGCGCCACAATCCAGCCTGGCCAAACGATAAGGCGACTGAGTCATCGGGCTTGAGAATTTTAGTCGATGTCACAAAGACGATGACTGCTAAGGGCACCAAGATCACCGCAATGGTCTTGAATTGACGCTTGAGATAGGCAAGAGCTCCATCCTGGATCGCTTTGGCGATTTCACGCATCTTTGGTGAACCTTGATCCTCAGCGAGGACTTTACGGACGAGGAAGAATCCAACTCCGAGGGCCATGAGCGCTGATGCTGCGGACAACCACAACACGGCCCATTCGCCACCTTTAAGAGTAAATGACTGCCATCCGCCTTCTGCGGCAAAAAGTGAGAACACTAGTAACTCCTTGGGACACTCGGGGGCGGCCCGGTTGGCCACCCACCACGGGCGTAACGATTGTAGATAATCTTGAGCGTCCTCAGCGACACCACGGGGGATTCTGGGACAAAATTGTCAAATATTTCTCAGATTCTCTGCAAGGAATTCGTGTGACGGTTGGCTTAACAGAGAATTTGGGTAAGGCGTACTTCAGGGTGAGAGGGTGAGAGGAGTAGCGTTTAGTCGAGTTCATCATCTGATGGACCGTCTCAGTTCTGAAAGGCGCAGATCGTCATGGCGCAAACAACGATGAAGAGGGGTCCGGTCTCCGGCACCGCAATTGAACGGGCGGCTCGCCGTCGGCGACCGTTTTTGATTGACCTCTACAGCACAGCTGTGGGCAAAAAGTATGTGATGGCCATCACCGGCATTGGCCTTCTGGGCTTCGTGCTGTTCCATATGATCGGCAACCTCAAGATGTACATGGGGCAATCCGACCTCAACCACTACGCGCACTTCTTGGAAAAGTTGTTGTACCCAATTCTCCCTGAGAAAGCCATGTTGTGGATCTTGCGCGGTGGTCTCTTGACCATGGCGGTCTTGCATATCCATGCTGCGTACTCGTTGACTGTTCTGAACAAGCAAGCCCGCCCAGTGAAGTATCAAAGTGAGCGCGATTATCAGGTCGCAAGTTTTGCCAGTCGCACGATGCGTTACACCGGCATCATTGTTTTGTTGTTCTTGATTTGGCATCTTCTCGATCTCACCTTTGGCGCCGGTTCAGTGAACTCATATGTCGGGACAAAAGATGGTGAGGGCTTGAAGGATGTGTACGGCGCAGTTGCTTTCAGCCTGAACAGAGTTCCCGTCGCAATTTTTTATGTATTAGCCAATATCGCTCTTGGTACTCACTTGTTCCACGGAGTTTGGAGCTTGTTCCAATCGCTTGGTTGGAACAATCCACGTTTTAATAAATGGCGTCGCGCCGTTGCTACCTCATTTGCCACGATCATCGTCGTTGGCAACGTTTCGTTCCCTATTGCCGTCCTCGCTGGCGTTGTCGGCTGACGGGTACTTGTTCGGAATTACTAGGAGATACTCACATGACAATCACATTCAATTCCAAAATTCCTGCTGGTGCCATTGGCGACAAATGGGCAACTTACAAAGAAGATGCCAAGTTGGTTGCGCCTGGTAACAAGCGAAAGTTCAAAGTCATAGTTGTCGGCACAGGCCTTGCCGGTGCATCAGCGGCAGCCACGATGGCCGAACTCGGTTATCAGGTCGACGTCTTTACATTTCATGATTCGCCGCGCCGTGCTCACAGCATTGCGGCGCAGGGTGGAATCAACGCCGCTAAGAATTATCAGGGTGATGGCGACAGTGTGCACCGTTTGTTCTACGACACAATTAAGGGTGGAGATTTCCGTTCTCGCGAAAGTAATGTTCATCGACTCGCTGAAGTGTCTGTGAACATTATTGATCAGATGGTTGCCCAAGGGGTTCCTTTTGCTCGTGAATACGGCGGCTTGTTGGATAATCGATCATTTGGTGGAGCGCAAGTCAGTCGTACTTTTTATGCTCGTGGTCAGACAGGACAGCAGTTGTTGTTGGGCGCTTATCAGCAACTAGCGCGCCAGATTGGTCTCGGAAATGTGCGGATGTTTAACCGCACTGAACTTGTCGATGTTGTGACGGTTGATGATCGCTGTGCGGGAATCGTGACTCGCGACTTAGTCAACGGTGAAGTGGTTTCGCATGCGGCCCACGCAGTCGTGATGGCCACGGGCGGATATGGAAACGTCTTCTACCTGTCGACAAATGCAATGGCTTGTAACGTGACGGCCGCATGGCGAGCCCACCGCAAAGGTGCAGCATTCGCGAATCCTTGTTATACACAGATTCACCCGACCTGCATTCCACAGAGTGATCCAACCCAATCCAAGTTGACGCTGATGTCAGAATCGTTGCGTAATGACGGACGAGTTTGGGTTCCGACGAATGCTGACGAGTCTCGCTCTGCTGATCAAGTACCTGAAGCCGAACGCGATTACATTCTTGAGCGTTTGTATCCGAGTTACGGAAACCTGGCCCCACGTGACGTCTCCTCGCGCGCCGCTAAGCGTGCAGTTGATGCTGGTCTCGGTGTGGGTCCGCTGAAAAATGGTGTGTACCTCGATTTCAGTGACGCAGTGAATCGTCTCGGCAAAGACGTTGTTGAAGAGCGTTACGGAAACTTATTCCAGATGTATGAGCGCATCGCTGGCGAGAATCCTTACGACGTGCCAATGCGTATCTATCCCGCCACTCATTACACAATGGGTGGTTTGTGGGTGGACTATGAACTGATGACCAATATTCCTGGTCTCTATGCCGCTGGCGAGGCCAACTTCTCTGATCATGGAGCGAACCGCTTAGGTGCTTCGGCGTTGATGCAAGGTTTGGCTGATGGCTACTTCGTTTTGCCTTACACCATTGGCAACTATCTGGCGCCGATGTTGAATAAGCCGATTCCCGGAACAGATCACCCTGCTTTCAAAGAAGCAGAGTTGGCTGCCGCCGCTCGTTATCAGGGTTATGTTGATATCAAGGGCTCGCGATCACCTGACTACTTCCATCGTGAAGTGGGGCGCATCATTTGGGATTACTGCGGCATGGAGCGCACTCAACAAGGTCTTGAAAAAGCGTTGTCTGAACTCCCTGCCCTGTACGAGGAATTCCAGAAAGACCTGCGCGTTACAGGTGATGCTGAAAGTATGAATCAGACCTTAGAAAAAGCTGGACGAGTAGATGATTTCTTCCAGTTAGGAATGTTGATGTGCCGTGACGCCCTTGAACGTGAAGAGAGTTGTGGCGGTCACTTCCGCGCCGAGTACCAAACCGATGAGGGTGAAGCTCTCCGTAACGACGAAGACTTCGCTCACGTTGCTGCATGGGAATGGACAGGCGATCCGACGAAGTCAATTCGTCACTCTGAAGAACTCAATTTTGAAGCAATTCACCTAGCGACACGGAGTTACAAGTGAGCAACCACTTAAAGAATCTCAAACTAAAGATCTGGCGTCAGTCAGGACCAACGGACTCTGGTCATTTTGAAAACTATGTGATGGATGAGATCAGTGATGAGGCATCTTTCCTAGAAATGCTGGATGTTTTGAATGAAGGTCTCATTGGCGAAAACAAACTCCCAGTGGTTTTCGACCATGATTGCCGCGAAGGTATTTGTGGAACCTGTTCGTTGATGATCAATGGTCAGGCTCATGGGCCCGAGCGAAGTACGGCGACATGTCAGTTGCATATGCGTAAGTTCAAGAGCGGGGATGAGATTGTCATTGAACCATGGCGGGCCTCAGCCTTCCCGATCATCAAGGACCTAATGGTTGATCGTTCGGCTTTTGACCGGATTATTGAATCGGGTGGATTTATCACTGCCCCAACTGGTGGTGCGCCGGATGCGAACTTGATTCCGATTCCTAAAACTGTGGCTGATGCAGCCATGGATGCCTCTCAATGCATCGGCTGTGGCGCCTGTGTTGCGGCCTGTCCGAATGGAGCAGCGAACTTATTTACTGGTGCCAAGATTGCGCACTTGAACTTATTGCCTCAAGGCCAAGCAGAACGTTTCAAGCGCACCGAGGCGATGGTGGAAACGATGGACGAGTACTTCGGATCATGTACCAATCATGGTGAGTGCGAAGCAGCGTGTCCGAAGGAAATTTCAATTGATGTCATTGCGTTGATGAATAAGGACTATCGCAAGTCCAAATTGAAGAATCGTAAAGAAATTTCTCGAACCTAAAACTTGGGAGCGAAACCACTCTGTATCTGGGGATTGTTTGGCCCAAGACTTAGGTTCGTGCAACGACGTTGCTGAAATAACGATTTGTCGCCACTACCTCGCCACATTCCAGAGTCAGGTCTAGGACAAGTGGACCCTCCGCGAAAGACGCGGTAAGTGTGATGTGGCCGACCAATGAGCAATCATCACCGGGGATATCACCCTCCCATCGCCAGACTTGCGGGACTCCAGCAACTTCAAGTGTTGCGCACACAACGGCATCTTTTAGATTTTCGCGAAGATCACTGACAGCGTGAATAGCAATTCGTATTTCCTCGCCTGGATGCATTGCTATGGGAAGCCGATCGGCGGTGATGATGACTTGGCGGCAGGCCTCAGCAAGAGTCGTATATGCGAGTTTGGGCACTCGCTGATGATCAAGCACGCTCCACGAAACCATGGGCATCGCATCGTTCAAAAGGAACATGCAGAATCCTCCCGTCGGTCGATATTTCAGGCGACGCAAAGTTTCAATGTGATATTTGATGACATCTGATTGATAGATCTGAGTAGCTAGACGCCATTCCTCAAATGATGCGAATGCCCTCGGAGGTACATGCTGTTCGAAAATGCTGTACTGCAGACCGTGCTCTGACTCTAAATGTTTCCAATCGAGGTCTGGCCAAAGTGCCGCGTCAATGAAGTCCGCCGATTCAGGAATCGCTTGCGCTCCAAACTCACTGACAAAACGCACCAAACTCGGCAACTTTGCTGCCAAACCAGGCAAGTCTCTTTCGTTGCCGTGATACCAACCGAAATAGAAATGTGTATCGGCGCCATCGAGCAATGGGAGGTGGGGGAGAACCCCACTATGGGCGATGACTGGACGCGTCACATCTGCTTTTTCAAAAGCCCGCTTAATCCACCGATCCAACACACTTTTATTCCAGGAGGGAAGTTGATGACCAGCAATGAAAGGTAAGGCGAATTTTTTTAAGTCAAATGGTTGCCCTTGACCGAGGTCCCATGTGAATGGCTCATTATGTGCGCACCACACGATGATTGATGGATGGTGACCGAGAAGATTGACGGCTTCTTCAGCCTGACGAACTGCTTGTTTGCGAATGTGTCGGGCGTAGCCCCATTGCAACGGGAAGTCCTGCCATACCAGCATCCCCAATTCATCGGCAGCATCGTATAACTCGGGCCGTGAGATATGCCCGTGAATACGTATGAGGTCAAGACCAGCATCGCGCGCTAGTTCAACATCGCGACGAAGTTCCTCGGTCGTTGCTTGACCGAGCATGGCTTGCGTTGGAGCCATATTCGCGCCTTTAAGAAATAAACGCTCTCCATTGACTGAATAAATCCAATCATGAACCGCAACTTCGCGTAGTCCAGTGCGACGAGTAGCGCTATGGCTGAGTTGTCCATCGCAGATCACTTCAATCCGAATGTCGGTGAGATTCTGCGGGCCTAATGACCACGGCCACCACAAGGCCGGATCATCAATGTCGATATCCCAGTCAAGAATGTTGAGACCTAATGCCACGGACTTTTCCTGCTCATCAACGACCTTGTCATCAACAAAAGTGAGAATGCGAATGGGAGCCTCGCCGTTGCTGTCAAGGCGCGCCGTGAGCCGAATATTGGCACGAGCCTCACTAGCGTCGCGACATAAAACTCGCAAGGCATCAATGCGGACGAGACCTGTGCGTTCAATTCGTACCCCGCGCCAAATACCGCCCGGATTAAAACTGGGATTGATGCAATCCCAATGTTGAAAGACGCCAGTGATATTGCGTTTGGCTTTTTTATCGCGCTGCGGCGCACAGGTTGCGCCGATTGCCAAGACATGTCCAGTGTCAAGGTCGGCTAATGCGGTGACGTCATATGCGTGGGGAACAAAATAACCCTCTGGATCACCGAGGTAGGCCCCATCAAGCCACACATCGCCTTGATAGAACAGTCCATCAAGCACGACAAAGTTACGCTCACCATCTTCCGGCTTTTTTAACTCAAAATCCTTGCGATATAAAAGAGGTCCGCTTTCATCGCTAAACATGCTGTGGGATTGCCAATGTCCCGGAACAGCAATGAGCGGCCACTCAGCGTCATCAGTGTCAAGTCCCACGCTGGTTCGAAGCGAGTCATCGGTGGCTTTGGTCACCCTCCATTGCCCAGCCAAGTCGAGGGCGGTCCACTGGCTGGCATTTTGATGAGCGCTCACCTAGCAAACGGTAGTGGACGAAGTGCTCCACCATGCCCTTTGGAAGCTCGGCGTATTACTCTCAAGATATGTCTTCTACTCCTGCCCCCTCATCGGCGACTATTAGTCAACTCAAATCTTCGGGTTGGATCTCACGTCCCATCAAAGAGGAGATCCGTCTCAACGCGGTTACCAAAATCATGGCTAAGCAACCTCTATTTGAGGGCGTGCTGGGTTATGAAGACACAGTGATGCCGCAGTTAGAGAACGCCATTTTGGCTGGTCATGATGTGATCTTTTTGGGAGAGCGAGGTCAAGCCAAGACGCGTATTATTCGCAGTCTGACCGGCTTGCTTGATGAGTGGATGCCGATCATTGCCGGAAGTGAGATTAATGATGATCCGTATAACCCGGTCTCCAAACATGCTCGCGATTTGGTTGAAGAACTCGGCGACGATGCCCCGATTGCGTGGGTTCATCGTGATGTTCGCTACGGCGAAAAGTTGGCTACACCAGATACCTCAATCGCCGACCTCATTGGTGAGGTGGACCCGATCAAGGTCGCCGAGGGTCGGTACCTCAGTGACGAATTAACACTCCATTATGGTTTGGTGCCGCGCACCAACCGAGGCATCTTCGCAATCAACGAACTCCCCGATTTATCCGAACGAATCCAAGTCGGCTTATTGAACATTCTTGAAGAGCGAGATGTGCAAGTGCGCGGTTACAAAATTCGCTTACCGATTGATGTGTTGCTAGTGGCGTCTGCCAACCCTGAGGATTACACAAATCGTGGGCGAATCATCACTCCGCTTAAAGACCGTTTCGGAAGCCAGATCCGTACTCACTACCCACTTGAGACGGATACGGAAGTGCAGATCGTGCGCCAAGAAGCCCGCCCACCGAGTGTCGGTAATGTTACGGTCACTGTTCCCGCCTATATGGAGCGTGTTGTAGCAACCTTTAGTCAGCTAGCCCGCAGTAGCAGTCAGGTGAATCAGCGCAGTGGTGTCAGCGTGCGGTTGAGCGTCAGCAACTACGAGGTGATGGCAGCGAATGCGCTGCGCCGGGGTTTGCGTTTGGGCGAAACGAATGTAGTTCCACGAGTATGCGATCTTGAAGCCTTTGCTGCTTCGACGGGTGGCAAGATTGAGATTGAGGCTCTCGAGGAAGGCCGCGAGGGGCAAGTATTACGCGACCTGATTAAAGCCTCAGTACTGACCGTCTTTCGTGAAGTTGTCAGCCCCGAATTGACTCGGGCAGTGTTGGCGAGTTTTGAAGAAGGCGCCGTGGTACACACTGGCGAAGATGTTGGATCCGAAGATCAGGCCATGTTGTTGGGCAATATTCCAGCCTTGCGCCCGATTGTTGATTCATTGATCGAAGGCGATGACAGCGCTGCAAGTGTGGCGGCAGCGGTTGAATTTGTACTTGAAGGCATGCATCTCTCCAAGCGCCTGAATAAAGACACAAGCGCTACTGGTGGAGGCACCTATCGTTCGCGAACAGTGACTCCGTCGGCGAACAATTAATTATTGTTGCAGTTTGCTTTCAATATCTTTGAGAGCGCTGACCAGGCGATCAGTTTCACTGCGATGCTCGTGAACTAAACGTACTAGCCAAAAGCGCATAAATCGTGCCAGCGAGTAGCGCACGAAGAGCGCTGTCCCTGCAATGACTAGTGCTAGACCGATTAAAGTACCGGTTGCTAAAAATGCAATCTGATCGCCGAGAATGGCTGAACCGCTGGCCTGGAAACCACCGAAGATAGCCATGCCTACGCCGGCAACGAGGCCCACAACTCCGAGCACGAGAAGCCAATGTTCTCTATCCGCGCGAGCTCCACGCAACTTCAACTCGCCGATTTCTTCGGTAAAGGTTTGAATGCGATCTTCGTTCATTTTGTTTCCTTTTCTATTCTAGGTATTTGAGGCATTGGTACTGATCAATAAAATTAAGAGCCTAAATAAGCACTTGCTAATACATCTTCGCCGATTTCAGAGGCCTTACCGAATGCTTGGACCTTGCCATGAGCCAGCAACACTGCTTGGTCAGCGACTCCGAGGACGGTTCGGGCAAATTGCTCGACAACCAGCACGGAAACTCCTTCGGCTGCAATGGCTGCCACTTGCTGATAGAGCTCAGAGACAATCAGGGGTGCCAGACCCATTGACAATTCATCGAGCAGCAGAATGACGGGATCAGTTGCCAGGGCGCGGGCCAAAGACAACATCTGCTGTTCTCCACCGGACATTGTTCCTGCCAACTGCGAACGCCGCTCAGCCAAACGTGGGAAGCGGGCGTAAGTGCTGTGTTCGATATCAGACAACTTATGACCGCTGTAAGTAGCCATCAATAAGTTTTCTCGGACAGTCAAGTTTGGAAAGATGCCTCGACCTTCAGGGATCGTGCAAAGTCCTGCTCGAGCAAGAGCATTTGCTGAGGCACCAGTGGCATCGCGACCTGCGATCATCAATTGTCCGGCTGATGGTCGCAATATTCCGCTCGCTACTTTAATCAGTGTGCTTTTTCCAGCCCCATTAGGTCCGAGTAGAGCCACGACTTCACCGCGACCCACTGTGAGATTCACACCGTGTAAGACCTCAATTGATCCGTATGAAGCGCGTATATTTCGCAGTTCAAGAATTGGTGTGTTCACGACGGCGCTCCGAGGTAGGCCTGTAAAACCTGGGGATCATGTTGAATGTGTTCAGGGGTGCCATGAGCGATGATCATGCCGAGATCTAAGACGTAGATGGAGTCACACACACGCATCACCAAACTCATGTCATGTTCAACAAGTAATACTCCGAGACCATCCTCAGTGAGTTCGCGTAAAAGTGTTCCTAAGCGATCGCTTTCGCTCTCATCAAGACCTGAGGCTGGCTCATCAAGTAATAGAAGTTGTGGTCCAGTCGCTAATGCGCGCGCTATTTCTACCAAGCGGGCTGAGCCAGTTGGTAACTCGCCAGCAGTTTTATCTGCGAGATGAGATACGCCAACTTTTTCTAGCAAGCGATTGACTGTTGCATCAATATTTGTTAACGAGGCAAGTTCGGCGGCAACACGCACATTGTCGCGAACCGTCAGCGAGGCAAAAAGTTCAAGTCGCTGAAAAGTTCTCGCTAAGCCACGCTTGGCTCGACGGTGTGGACTCTCATGACTGATATCCACACCATTAACGCTCACCATCCCGGCGGTGGGATCTTGCATTCCACTGATGACGTTGAAGAGGGTTGTCTTGCCGGCACCGTTGGGACCAATCAGTCCTGTGGTCTCTCCCGCTTGAACATCAAGGTCAACTCCACCCACGGCCATCACTCCGCCAAAGCGAACCATGACCTCGCGAATTTCGAGAAGTGCCATTAGATAGTCACCCCTAATTCGCGTTCGACATTGTCCAACTCATCAGGCGTGAGCGCCACATCGAGCCCCAATAGATCGGGTGAGGAGTGATGAATTCTTGGAGCGTTCTCTGCAACGCGTTGAGTGCCGACGCCGAAGATTGCGACCAATAAGATCAGCGATAACAAACGCTTGCCCGTTGAATCAACTGCTTGATCCCAGTCGACACCAAGGGAGATGGCCAAGCCAGTCAGAGCAATCGCACTTGCCCACCAGCGACGCTGAGAGGTTCCATCGATGATGGCGATGAGATTCGGCATGACCGCTAAAAACCAAAACACGCCACCGATGAAAAATGCCCAATGAGAAATGATCCGTGAGGCATCAAGAGCCCAAATTCCCACGCCTCCGAGAGCCGAGAAAGAAATGATTCCCCAACGATTGAGGAGTGGTCTGAATTTCTCAGAAATCTGAGAGGTGGCACCACTTGGATTGCGACCCAAAGTGATTCCAGTCAGTCCAGGCATGATCTTGGTGATGTTCTTCAGGCTCGGTACGGCGTTGGCGAGAACTGCGTTGCCACCCAGTAATAGACCACCGAAGAGAGCGCCCCCGACTGTGCCCACTCCGCCGACAACGGCCAATAACACAATCGGTAAACTTTGCGTGAAGTCATATTGTTGAGGACTGACCTTGTCGCCAGCGAGGGCACCTGCGCATGCGGCGATCCCCGCAGAAATAGCGAATGCTGCCAATTTGGTTTGAGTCAGATTCATACCGAGGGTCGCGGCTGCTACGGGGGAATCTTTGAGAGCGATCAAGCGGCGTCCCAAGCGACTTCGTCGGAGTGCAATGACGCCAAGGCCGAGCAGTGAAAAAGCAGTGGCACTGAGTATCAATCGACCCCGAGGGGAGTTGATATCAATAAACGGAATGTCAAGAATTGGTACAGAGATATTGCCACTCATAAAAGTCTGGCGTTGGTTGAAGATTAATTTCGTCACCAATACGGCGAAGGCGGCTGTTGACAGAGCCAGGTAAATACCCGAGAGTCGTATCGCTGGGAGAGCGACGGCAGCTCCGACGATTGCCACAATCGTGATGGCGGCGAGCAAAGTGAGCAGGTTGCCGTCACCGGGCAACTTTGACATTGCTACTGCGCCTAGCCCAGCAAAAGTCAGTGGAGCAAGCGACATTTGTCCGGCATATCCAGTGAGTGGCACAAGTGAAAGGGCGACGATAGCCAAAGTAAAGCCATTGAGTAGAAATAGCGTGTTTGAACGCGTGAGCATGCCCGAAATGCCGACGACGACGACGATCAATGAGACTGCACCAAGAACAGCGGTGTTCCAACTGGGCACTTTATTCTCTTCGCGAAATCGCACTGTCCCTGCTCGCAATCGCGACTGCGGACGAACTAGAAGAGCGACGAATAGAACGATGGTCGGGATTGATGCACGAATACCTGATAATCCAAATCCCATGAAGGATTGTGGGAACCATGAGTTATCCGAGAACTGCAGATAGTAGGCATCTAGCAATCCCAAGACTGCAGCCCCAGCAAAGGTACGGGGGAGACTTTTGAGGCCCCCGATGATGGCTGCGGCATAAGCATTGATCACTAACAGGACGAGGGGTTCAATATTTAGTTGTTGTTCGCCAGCTAACAAGATGCCAGCCAAACCAGCCAACATTGCACTCAGAGCCCAGGCAAACATTGCGACCCGATTCGGACGCCCTCCGTTAAGTTCAGTGAGCGATCGATCATCAACAACGGCGCGCATCGCCACACCCATGCGAGTTCGGAACAGCAACAAGCGCAATACGATGGCGACAACGACGGCGCAGCCAAAAGTAATGAGTTTGTGCCAGCTGACATTGATCCCACCGATATGGATTGTGTTGCCTTCAAAGAATTTAAGAAAGGCTTCGCGACTCCCATTGCTCGGCCACACCGTATTTGCCAGACCGATCATGAAGGCAAAGAGGGCAACCGTGACCGATAAACGCACAACCTCGGTTGTGCCTTGTAGCCCGCGCATCACTATTCGTTCAGTGAGAAGCCCAAACAAAGGGCAGAGGATAAAGAGCGTGATGAACAGTGCTAAGGGAGCCGATAGATCCCAATCAAAACGCAATTGCCAGTAGGTGAAAGCCGCCAACATTCCGGTAGCACCGTGGGCCAAATTAAAAATACCCGAAGTCGTATACGTGACAACAAGGCCACTCGCTACGACGGCGTAGATTGCACCCGTTGACAGCCCAATGATCGTGAACGTCAGCAGTTCTTGCATCAGCAGTCAGTCTTAATCAATGGATCACCGAATTCAAGGAAGTGATTAAGGACGCGTGGGATCAAGACCAGCAGTGACATCGCCGAAATCGCCAACGATTTCTACTGAACCATTTTCGTCGCAGTGCCAACCGTTGGCATTGTCATCAGCGGAGCCAAGAACTGGATAAATTCGAGTCCACTTTCCGCCCTTGACACCCAAGATGGCGCCACACTTGGGTGGGCGGTTTTCAGCGGGGTTTGTCTCGCTGTGTAGTCCACCCCCGGTCCATGACGTGATCGTTTTTCCTGCAGCCAAAACGCACTCTCGTTCAAGCACGTTGTTGTTGCTGTCAAGACAAGCGTTTGCTGCGGTCGCAAACATCAAAAACGCGGAAGTCGCTTGTAAACCAAGACCAGCAATCTTCCCGTCGGGGTTGTAGGTCGTCATCATGTCCAAATATGAGGTCATGCCGGGGAACTCGGCAGCCTCTTCAAACGGGGCGTACATCGTGCGAACGAGCAGGCCTTCATCTGATTCGGCGTTGCCGGGAGCGACCATGATGCTGCTGTAAAAGTTGGCATCGTTCAAAACGACTTCAGGGACATAGCCGATCTCGCGCATGGCCTTGTACAGCAGGACCAGATACGCCTCGCTTCCCACATATGACATGTAGGAGATATTTTTTTCCTTGAGTTGTTGAGCAAACGGCGTCCAGTTTGCTTCCCCTGCAGCGTTATATGGAATCATCAACGGTTCGCCGAATCCACCGACAGCCTTCATAGTCGCGGACAACTCGTCAGCGACTGATTTGGTGGTTAAAAAATCGCCGTACAAAATTGCCGTGTTTTTGATGGCCTCTGGATAAGTGGCCTTGGCCCAATTCAGCCATTGAGCGGGCTTTTCATTGGGCGGATTAGGAATAGGTTGAATCTTTCCATCAGCCATCGCCGCAGTCGCGCTCACGGTGTAACCAGAAAAAGAGATCATGCCACACTCATGAAAACGGGGGAATGCTTGATCGTCAAAAACCCAGCCACCACCGACCATCGAGAAGACCTCACTGCAGGCTTGCTCCATTGCTGGAGGAGCCGAGAAAAGCTTTCCGTCAAGGTCAACGATTTCAAGTTGTAAACCACGGATACCGCCCTGTGCGTTACACCAGCCCGCAAAGGCTTGCGCCGCATCCAACATCTCAATAGTTAGACCGGGACTGCCGTCGTAGCCGTGGTCATTTTGGGTGCCTAGTTTGAGGGTGTCGCCACCATTTTGACCTTCAGCGAATGTCGGTACACCTGCGTCAGTTGCTGGACCACAAGGGCTGGCCATGTCGCCGAACATCACTTCAGTCGGCGCATCAGTTGTTACCGGGGCTTCGGTACCAGGGTTGGGAGCAGAAGTTGTGTCTGCTGTTTCACCGTTGCGGTTTGAACAACCAGCCGATGCAATTGCCACGAGTGAAAGTACGACGATTGTGCGCCCAAATCGTTTTGAGTACGACATAGATATCCCCCTGAACTGTGAGGATCAGTTTGACCCTGTGTTGGGACTCTAGCAAAGAGGTTTGAACGGGCGAAAGGGGGAATCCAAGAAGTTCGTCGGTTTTGCGACAACCCCGTCAGCGTGATAGGCAGGACAGCGTGTCCGGTACTTCGTCTCATTCATTGAAAAACGGTGTCTTCGTTGCTCCATTGGAAGTCGCTTTCCCATATAAGCGAACTGTCGGGACTTTGCTCTCGCGTTTTTTTACTTCGCTGCAGCAATGTCGTCTTGAAGGTACCCGGGGATCAGACGGCCGAGTGTATTTTCCACCAGCCGAGTTTGATCCGCTGACTGGGGCACAACTTGATGAGTGGGTCACGCTGCCCGATACGGGAACGGTCACGACTTGGGCGTGGCAGGCGATCCCCGAAGACGGGCAACCGCTTGCGCATCCGTTCGCATGGGCGTTGATTACTCTTGACGGTGCTGATGTGCCGATTTTGCACGCTGTCGATGCTCTGCGTAGCGATCGCATCGCTACTGGAACGCGTGTCAAAGTCCGCTGGGCGCAAGAGCGCATTGGTGGCATCACTGACATTGCCTGTTTCGATCTGCTCGGAGGTGCGTGATGAGTGAAGCCGATGGTTTGATGCGTTTGCGTCTCCCGATTGCGGTGACATATAACTGGTCCGCTGGACCAAATGCCACTAGCCATCTTGCTGGACTCATGGAGGGCAAATTGATTGGCAAGCGTTGCCCTAGTTGCTCGTCGGTTTACTTCCCGGCACGTAATGGTGTGTGCCCAAAATGCGCACGGATTCTTGCTGAAGATGTCACCGTTGGACCAAAAGGCACGATCACAACTTTCTGTATCGTCAATGTTCCTTTTCTCGGACAAAAAATTAAATTGCCTTATGTCGCTGCTCAAATTTTGTTGGACGGCGCCGATATTTCAATGCAACATTTGATTCAAGAATGTGAAGCCGAAGATGTGCGCATCGGCATGCGGGTCGAGCCGGTGTGGAAAGATCGCTCCGAGTGGGGACCCTCAATGGAAAACATTGAGCATTTCCGTCCGACCGGTGAACCAGATCAGGTCATGGGCTCAGAATCGGGAGCAAGTTGATGGGCTTACGAGATATTGCCATCGTCGGAACTGCGCAGCGACCGAGCGAAATAAATAGCACGTTCACTTCAGTTGAACTGTTGTTGCCGATCATCCAAGAGGTTTTGACCAAAGTTGGGATTGAGCGCCAGGACATCGGCTTTTGGTGTCACGGCAGTTGCGATTACATGAGCGGGCAGCCCTTTAGTTTCGTGGCTGCGGTTGACGCCATTGGAGCATGGCCTCCGATCATCGAAAGTCATGTAGAAGCAGATGGTGCTTTTGCTTTGTATGAGGCCTGGGTCAAATTGCAGACCGGCGAAGTTGATGTGGCTTTGGTATTTTCCAATGGTAAAACAACTTCAGGTCCGATCAATCGCATCTTGAATTTGCAGACCGATCCCTACATGGTGGCTCCGTTGTGGCCTGGTTTTGATGTTTTGTCAGCGTTACAGGCGCGGGCTTGTCTTGAAGCGGGTGTGGTGACGCAGCGTCAGATGGCAGAGGTTGCTTGGCGGAGTCAGCGCGACGGCAAGAATAACCCGTTCACGCTCAGTGGCACTGAGATGTCGGTTGACGAACTTCTGAGTCAGCCTTTTACGGTTGATCCATTGCGCGCCCATGACTGTGCGATTCCTGTAGATGGTGCAAATGCGATCATTCTTGCCGCTGGTGATGCTGCTCGTCGTTTGGCTAAACGGCCAGCGTGGATACGCGGTATTGATCACCGCATTGATACTCAGCGATTGGGCGCCCGCTCCATGATTGAGAGTTCATCGGCGACAATTGCTGCGCAAAAAGCAGGTGTTGGTAAAGACCGAATTGATGTCGCTGAATTGCACGCTCCTTATACCCATCAAGAATTATTGCTGCGTCAGGCGATGGGTCTGAGCGAATCAACCCATATCAATCCGAGCGGTGGTGCACTCGTGGCTAACCCGGCGATGGCAGCGGGCTTAGCTCGTTTTGCGGAAGCTGCTGAGAGCGTATTCTCTGGAAGCGCGGACCGCGTCTTGGCGCACTGCACGAGTGGGCCGTTACTGCAACAGAATCTTGTCTGTGTCATGGAAGGTGAGTGAGATGGCTGAGTTATGTGCAGTTGTCGGTGTGGGTCAAACTAAGCATGCTGCTTGTCGCGCAGATGTTTCCATCGCCGGTTTGGTTCGCGAAGCCGTTGATCGGGCTTTGATTGATGCCAACATCACGATTGCTGATGTTGACGCAATCGTCATTGGCAAGGCCCCCGACATGCTTGAAGGTGTGGCGATGCCCGAATTGTGGTTGGCTGATGCATTGGCTGCTCACGGTAAGCCAGTATTTCGTGTCCATACCGCAGGTTCGGTCGGTGGATCAACAGCAATCGTGGCAGCCCAGCACGTGATGGCTGGCGTTCACGGCACGGTCCTGACCATCGGCTTTGAAAAGCAAAGTGATGGCAACGCGATGTGGGCCCTCAGTGTGCCGATACCTTTTGGCATGCCTGTACATGCAGGTGCTGGCGGATACTTTTCGCCGATCGTGCGCGGTTATATCGAGCGCTCCGGAGCACCTAAGCACATTGGCGCGATCGTGGCAGTCAAAGATCGCACAAATGCTTGTAAAAATCCGTATGCCCATTTACATGAACCCGATTGGACGCTTGAAAAAGCGCTCGAGACCCCGATGTTGTGGGATCCCATCCGTTTCATTGAAACCTGCCCATCTAGTGATGGGGCAATGGCCCTAGTGATCATGAGTGAAGAGCGCGCTGATAAGCATGCGGGTCCGAAAGCTTGGATACATGCAACAGCGATGCGGAGCGAACCCACAGCCTTCGCTGGACGCGAACAAATCAGTCCGCGCGCTGGTGAAATGTGTGCTGAGGATTTATGGCGTAAGGCCGGGATCACAAATCCAGCCAAAGAAGTTGATGTGCTGGAGATGTATGTCCCATTCGCTTGGTTTGAGCCGATGTGGTTGGAAAACTTGGGCTTTGCTCCGCGCAATGAGGGCTGGCGATGGGTTGAAGATGGTGTCACTGATATGACTGGCTCGTTACCAGTCAATCCATCTGGTGGGGTGCTGTCGAGTAATCCGATTGGCGCATCTGGAATGTTGCGATTCGGCGAGGCTGCGTTACAGGTGATGGGCAAGGCTGGTGAACATCAGATTGCAGGCGCCAAGAAAGCTGTCGGTCACGCTTACGGTGGCGGAAGTCAGTTCTTCGCAATGTGGCTTGTCTCATCTGACAAGCCTTGACGGATTCATTGACCTAAGTGCGAGTCCAATTCGGTGCTCTCTTTTCGGCGAACGCGCGGGGACCCTCTTTGGAATCATTGGTAGCAAAAATCGGCCAGCCGATTTCGAATTCCAGTTTCAGACCTTCGGCCTCTGACATGCCTGCTGTTTCTTGAACTGATTTGAGAATTGCCTCAACAGCGAGGGGGCCATTGGCACAAATCATCTCGGCTAATTCCATTGCTTTGTTGAGTGCTTGACCATCGGCAACGACATGCCCGATAAGACCAATCTCTTTGGCTTCACTCGCGGTATACCCACGAGCGGTGAGCAACATTTCTAAGGCATTTGTGTAGCCGATCTGTCGTTGCAAGCGCACCGTGCTACCACCAACGGGGAATAAGCCCCGCTTGGCTTCAAAGACTCCAAAGGTCGCACTCTCACCAGCAACGCGAATATGAGTTGCTTGTAGAATTTCCGTTCCACCAGCGACGGCGTAACCCTCAACGGCAGCAATCAAAGGTTTGCGTAAGCGATAGTGGCGCAAAAGTCCCTTCCAATGCAGATCTGGGTCGGCGGCCCAGCGTTCCTGATAGGGATTGGGTGCAGAATCATCGTTTGCCCGCGCTTTGAGGTCCATGCCAGTACAAAAAGATCCACCGGAGCCAGTGAGTACTGCGCAACGCAGATCTCCATCCTCGTTGAGACGAACCCAGGCATCGGCTAGCCCAACAAGCATTGCCGAACTGAGGGCATTTTTTGCTTCAGGACGATTCATCGTGATGACCAATGTATGTCCCACTTGCTCGACCAATAAGTGCTCGGTACCAGACATCTTGACTCCTCATCTTGTGGTGCGACGACCAAATTCGTATCTATTTTCTACTACGACCGATGGGGTTGGGTCATATTCGCTGTGATGTGATAGCAAACAGATATGCCAGCAACGACTTTTAACCTTGCCGATCTCTTTGAAGCTGCCGTGGATGAGTGGCCTGATCGGGACTACATCGTTGATGATCGCACTCGTCGCACCTTTGCCGAGTTGGATGAGCGAGCAAATCGGTTAGCTCATTATCTGCAGGCCCAGGGTGTTAAGGCGGGGGACCACGTGGGTATCTACGCCTTAAATCGCGTGGAATGGGTTGAGTCATTGTGGGCGATATTCAAGATTCGTGCGGTCTGGGTCAACATCAACTATCGCTATGTTGAGGACGAGTTGTCGTATCTTTTTGCTAATGCCGATTTGAGTTATCTCATTGTCGAAGAAGAGTTTGCCGAGCGCGCTCGTACCGTGGCACCAGATTTGCCAAGGCTGATCATTGGTGATGATTACGAATCTGCGTTAGCGAATCAGAGTCCTGAACGCGATTTCGCACCGCGGTCCGATGACGACATCTACATTTTGTTCACTGGTGGCACAACTGGGATGCCTAAGGGCGTGGTCTGGCGTCATGCTGACGTAGTGATGGCATTAGGTGGGGGAATTGACATCATGACCGGTGTCAAATTAACGAGCCCTGACGGTTTTGTTGAAAAAGGTCGGGTGGGATTTCCTATCATTTCTTACCCCTTGCCTCCGTTGATGCATGGGGCCTCGCAGTGGAGCGTGATGGGTCAAAGTTTCGTTGGGAACAAAGTCATTCTGCGAGGAAAGTTTGATCCAGCTGATGTGTGGAAAACAGTGGAGAGCGAGAAAGCAAACCTCGTGATGATCACCGGGGATGCAATGGCGCGGCCGTTACTCGATTACATCTCTGAACATGCAGCAGAACATGATGTGACGTCCCTCTTTGCCGTCGTCTCTAGCGCTGTGTTGTTCTCCCAATCTTGCAAAGAACAATTCATGGAATTGTTTCCAAATATTATGATCAGCGACTCAATCGGTTCCAGCGAAGGTGGGGCTAATGGGATTGTCCGAGTTGATAAAGATTCTCAGATGAAGGGCGGTCCAACCGTCACCGCGGCGCGCGACACATTTGTTTTGGGTGAGGATTTAATGCCAGTAAAACCAGGCGAAATGGGCCGGTTGGCGCGCGCGGGCAATATTCCATTGCGGTATCACAAGGATCCTGAGAAAAGTGCGGCCACATTTATGACATCTCCCGATGGCACGCGTTATGCAGTTCCTGGGGACTTTGCTCGCCTTGAACTAGATGGCACGATCACTTTGATTGGTCGTGGGTCTGTGTGCATTAACAGTGGTGGAGAAAAGATTTTTCCTGAAGAAGTCGAGAATTCTTTGAAAAGCCATCCCGAGGTTTTTGATGCCGTTGTTGTTGGCGTACATGATGACCGTTGGGGTGAGCGGGTGACTGCTGTTGTGCAAGCGCGCGCAGGGACAACGCCAACGTTAGAAAGTATTCAGGAGCATTGTCGCTTACATGTTGCGGGTTACAAAGTGCCCCGTCAATTGACCTTGGTCGCACTCATGGTGCGCTCGCCAGCGGGCAAGAGTGACTATCGCTGGGCGAAGCAACAGGCCATGGTTGACGCTGGCCTCGAAGGCTGACGGCGATGACTGGACCATTGCACGGTGTGCGGGTCATTGAATTGGTCGGACAAGGACCTGGTCCTTATGGAGCCATGATCTTGGCGGATCTTGGGGCCGATGTGATCGCAGTGGAGCGTCCCGAGGTAGCAGCGCGGGTACAACGAACTCGTTTGGCAACGAACCCCATGATGCGCGGGAAGCGCAGTATTGCTTTGGATTTAAAAAGTGCAGGTGACATTGCCACACTGCTTGAACTCACTGACCGTGCTGATGTATTCGTTGACCCATTTCGGCCAGGAGTGTGCGAACGACTTGGTATCGGCCCAGACGAAGTTTGTCGTCGTAATGAACGCATGATCTATGGACGAATGACTGGTTGGGGTCAAGAGGGCCCGTTGGCCCACACCGCTGGGCACGACATTGATTACATATCTCTGTCGGGAGCCTTGCATCTCATTGGTTCTGCGGGCCAACCCCCGACGCCACCCATCAACCTCCTCGGTGACTTTGCTGGCGGTGGCTTAGTTCTTGCGATGGGCGTGGCGAGTGCTCTTGTTGAGCGTTTTACTAGTGGCAAGGGGCAGGTCATCGATGCCGCAATGGTGGACGGGGCGGCGATGATTCTCGGACCATTTTTCTCGGCCTCCACGAGCGGGTTCTGGGGTGAGCGCGGGACGAATCACATTGACGGTGGAGCGCACTTTTACAATGTGTACGAGACCGCCGATCACAAATGGATTTCAGTCGGAGCCATTGAGCCGCAGTTCTACGCTGAACTCATTGATCGTCTCGGTGTTGCTCAAGATGCGTTGTTGTCTGCCGACAAACA
>WLTJ01000040.1 GCA_009705435.1 Actinomycetota bacterium
GTGAGTTCTCTCGTGAGTTTTGAACTGTTGGCTCGTCCAACTTTGCGAATGATGGCGGGGCATGCGCCTGCGGCATGGGACCGCGCCACGATCTTGGCGATTGCCGACAGTGCCTTGCCCCGTTCGCCCGACGGCAAAGTGCATTATCAAAGAGTTATCGCCCAATTTAAAGAGGATGGACGCCTGCATATTGACTCAGTTCGCTCTCAGGGCAGTCACCAGTTGGCTGCTAGCGCCCTGGCAAATGCCTTAGCGATTGTTCCCAATGGTGATGGTGTAGCGGTTGGGGGCGAGGTACCGACCATCTTTCTCGTATCCTGAGCGTATGAGTGTCACACCTGTCGTACGAGATCTTGTTGATCCGTATGGGCGCACGATTCGCGATCTGCGAATTTCAGTGACTGACCGCTGCAATTTTCGTTGTACTTATTGCATGCCGGCCGAGGGCATGGTGTGGTTGCCAAAAGCAGAAGTTCTGAGTTTTGAAGAAATTGAACGTCTCGCACGAATCGTTGTCGAACACTACGGAGTTGACGGTATTCGTCTCACTGGCGGTGAGCCCACGATGCGCGCTCACTTGCCAGTCTTAGTGAGCAAGTTGGCGGCCCTCGTCGTACCCGCCGATTCGGCCTCGCCATTGGCAGGCCAACCCATTGATCTTGCAATCACGACCAATGGTGCAACCTTGGTGAATTGTGTCGATGAGTTGCGTCTTGCTGGTATCGCCCGCATCAACATCAGTTTGGACACACTTGATCGGAAAAAGTTTGAAACGATGACGCGTCGTGATGAATTAGCGCGAGTGTTAGCGGGCATTGAAGCAGCCCGTCACGCAGGATTTTCTAGCGTCAAGATCAACGCAGTGATTGAACGCGGTGTCAATGATGATGAGATCCTTGATCTCGCTGAGTTCGGCCGCGATAAGGGTGTCGAGGTGCGCTTCATTGAGTTCATGCCACTTGACGCTGAGGGCCACTGGATGAACGACAAGGTCGTCAGCCAGGATGAAATTGTGGAGCGTATTGCTGCTGTGCATCCTCTTGAATTGGTGCCAGCTCGTGGCGCCGCACCTGCGGATCGTTGGCGCTATCTCGATGGTGTCGGAACTGTGGGTGTGATCCCAAGCGTGACCAAGCCCTTCTGTGGCGATTGTGATCGGGTGCGTCTGACCGCCGATGGTCAGTTCAGGACATGCTTGTTTTCGACGACCGAGTTTGACTTGCGTGATTTAATGCGCTCTGGTGCTGATGATGCAACTGTGGCAGCGCAGGTGGCCAAGGCTGTTGGAACGAAATGGGCTGGGCACCAAATCAATCAGGTGAACTTCATTCGGCCGAAGCGCTCAATGTCTCAAATCGGCGGCTAAGAGGTCTTGGTTGCTATGACGTCTTGGTTGCTATGACGTCTTGGTTGCTATGACGGCTTGGTGGCTATTACATCGCTCGGTTCAGTCTTTGCAGCGAGTAAATCGTGGTGCTCACTCCTGGACTGAACATCAGATGCGGCTCGCCAATCGGAGCAGGTAATCCAGCGGCGGTGACTAGGTTGTCGTCCAAGTGCAATAACTCGGCGCTGTGTAACGGCCATGGCTCATGTTCAACGGGGCCGTACCACAACTTGTTGCCCCGAGAAGCCGACACCAAACCCCACCGCGCGGTAAGAAAGTCTTCCAACGGTCCAGGGGTCAAAGGTTGGCCAACGCGTACCGCAATGGACGATTTACCTTGTGTCGGCCAGCGCCGTTCAACAGAACTTGTGAGCACAGCACCTGGACCAGTGCCTGACAAATTCACCGCTGCCTTGGCATAGCAGTAGGGGAGTTTGAACGCAGTGCGTGCCACGGCCGTTGGCAACAACTGCGGAGTATCAAGGGAGAAGAACCAGACTGCTGGACGGCCTTGAGAAATCACATAGGTGCGGACATTGATTTCGGCAAAGTTGGCAGTTGTCGGGATCGGGGGCAGGTAGCGAACACGCAAGTGACGCATATTGAAGGGGACTAAGGCCACGTAGGCGCGTCCTTCAAAAGTGTCAAGTTCCACCCCATTGGGAAGCAAGCGCTGCACGACATCTGGCTCGTAGGACCAGTGGGCGAAGAGTAGATCCCGCCATTGCTGGGTCATCACCTTCACTTTTTGTCCGATCTCACACCTTGATCGTGGTGCGAGCGCGATGCTTTTGAGATGTCGGACGGGCGTGACTCCCGACTCGCTGGCCGTGTGAGCGAGATACGCTCAAGGATGTGAGTGATCAAACCAACGATCCGAAAAACCAACTCGGCTTCACCCATCTTGATCAGAACGGTGAGGCACGGATGGTGGATGTGGGGCCCAAAGAATCGACCCATCGGCGTGCCGTTGCTCGAGGGAAGATTTTTATGGCTCCGACGACGGCAGATGCCATCTCCGCCCAAAGTCTGAAGAAGGGTGATGTCCTGGGGGTGGCCCGCATCGCCGGCATTCAGGCAGCGAAGAAAACTTCGGACATCATCCCGCTATGTCACCCGTTAATGCTGAGCAGTATTTCGGTGAACTTTGAGGTTCGCTCAGATCACGTTGCGATTCAGGCAGAAGTCGAGGTCATGGGCCCGACTGGAGTCGAAATGGAAGCCCTGCACGCCTGTTCGGCGGCGGCTTTAACGATCTACGACATGTGTAAAGCCATCGATAAGTCAATGATTATTGGGGAAATCGCGCTGTGGGAGAAAACAGGCGGGAAGTCGGGTCCCTATCGTCGAGAAGACTGAGGGACTGGGTTGGCTCTTTGAGACAATAAATCTGACCCTGACACCCCTGCGGGCCATGTGCCCACGGTCACTAAAATCAGGAGAAATCTCCTCAAATGTTGCTCCGTCCGTCACAAATGTTGTAAAACTGTAATGAAGCGGATTGCCTAGGTAGTCGTGATCGCTTCGGTGATTCAAGGTTTTTGCAGGTCATGTGTTTAGTCAAACAGTTTGTGTTCGGCACAAGCAAGGAAACAGAGGGGAGGACAATGAAATGGGCAAGATCATTTTGCTGATCATCGTCGCCGCTTGGGGTGCAGTTCTCGTACCGCCGTTATTGCGTGGCCGTCAAGATAGCCGTCCTGGCTCGTCCGTGATGGACTTCCGTCGTCAGTTAAACACCCTGCAGCGATCCGATTCTCTGCGCCATGGTTCGCCAATGCGTTCAATGTCGCGACCTTTGGCTCCTTCGCCCGGCATCGCTCAGCGGGGTCAGCGGGTCCAGCATGGTTACGCCACTTCTGATCGTCATCGCATCAGTCGTCAATCCATGTTGCGTCAGCGTCGACAAAATGTTTTAGTTTCTTTGGGGCTTGTCACCATGGGGTCAGCCTTCATCGCCTTCACCACGAAGAGCGATTTCTTCATCTACACCTTCGTCTTGAGTGCCATGTCTTTGGCTGGCTATTGCTACAAGCTCTCGCAGATGCGTCAGTATCCAAATTCACAACGGTCTAACCGTCGTGATTGGGTTCGCGCCGCCTGACTAGAGAGTCTCATTTCTCGCTAGGGTTGTGTCACCTTCGGGGGTGTAGCTCAGTTGGCAGAGCGCTACGTTCGCATCGTAGAGGCCAGGAGTTCAATTCTCCTCATCTCCACCCGAGTCTGCGTGCCCGCTTGCGGCGGAGCGTGAGAGGCACGGATTTTTCCGGCGCCGTTGTGGCTGCCCGCCGACATCATCACGTCGGGCAAGTACATCAACAGTTTTAACTTCGGTGTTTTTGGTGTTCATGTGGATTCGCTGAATCAATACGACACGCTGCGAGCGATTTTCAAGAAGTAGGGTTCGCAACATGCCCGGACCGCTTGAGGGAGTCAAAGTCGTTGAACTGGGCGTGTGGGTGGCGGGACCTGCCGCAGCCGGAGTGATGGCGGACTGGGGTGCCGACGTGGTGAAGATTGAACCGATGTCGGGTGACCCGGCCCGTTCGTTCCAGTTTATGTACGGTGGCAACCCTCCCGAT
This sequence comes from Actinomycetota bacterium, assembly GCA_009705435.1. GTDB lineage: Bacteria > Actinomycetota > Acidimicrobiia > Acidimicrobiales > Ilumatobacteraceae > Casp-actino8. The sequence continues at coordinate 3,970 of WLTJ01000040.1, forward strand.
AACCCGGTCTTCGAGTTGGACAACCGCAACAAGCGCGGCGTTGCGATTGATATCACCACCGAGGCTGGTCGTGACGCTGCGTATCGTCTGATTGACGAGGCTGACGTGTTCGTCACAAATGTGCGCGCTGCCGCTTTGCAACGTTCGGGTTTCGATTACGCCACGTTGGGGCCGCGTAACCCGCAACTCATTTACGGGTTGATTACCGGCTATGGACTCACCGGTCCCGACGCCGATCGGCCGGGCTTTGACATCTCGGCGTTCTGGGCTCGCACCGGCATGGCGCACATGATGACGCCACCAGGCAACACCATTCCCACGCTGCGCGGAGGCATGGGTGATCACAGCACGGGCGTCACATTCGCCGGCGCCATCTCGGCGGCGCTGTTCAGTCGTGAACGCACGGGCAAGGGTCAGATGGTTACCTCGTCGCTGTTGCGCCAGGGTGTCTACACCATTGGATTCGACCTGAACATGGTGCTCAGTTGGGGTCGTCACCCGCCGATCAATAACCGATTTGAAGCCCGTAACCCGTCGGTGAACACCTACCAATCATCGGATGGCAAGTGGTTCTTCGTGGTGGGCGTGGAGGGCGATCGTCACTGGGCGCCGTTGGCACGAGTGGTGGGCAAACCCGAACTCATTGACGATCCGCGTTTCAACAGCATTCGTCACCGCGCCATCAACTTTGAGGAGTTGCGACAGATTTTAGATGTGTCTTTTGCCGAGCGCACGATGGATGAATGGGAGCGACTCTTTGCGGACGAACCAAATATGTTTTGGTCGCCGATTCACTCGGCCGATGAGATCTTGTCCGACGAGCAACTGCGTCACGCCGGAGGATTGGTGGAGGTTCCCAACGGTGATGGCACAACGCAGATGATCGCCTCGCCGGTGGACTTCCTTGGGACTCCGGGGGCTCAACGTTCATTAGCTCCAAAGTTGGGCGAGCACACCCGTGAGGTGCTGACCGAAGCGGGCTTCAGCGACCACGAGATTCGCGCAATGATCAATGCTGGTGCGGTACGGGTGATCGAGTGATCACAGTAGCGAGCAAAGTTCGTCGCACAGACGAAGCACCTCAACGGCGCAATTGATGAAGTCGTCGACTTCGCCACCGCCTGGATCGATGACTTCCTCCCATGGCACTAAGGTCGCGTTTTCAAGATCAAGGGCATCGAGCCGTTGAGCGAGGTCGCCTTCATGGCTCAGATCTCGAGACAGTCTCTTGAGAGTTGCAGTCCGATGCGCAACTTCCGGAAAGTTGCGTCGGATCCATTCCACATGTTCGGGTGCTAAGGCAATAATCAGGTCGGCGGCTTGAACATGATGGTGTTCGATCTGTTGACTGCGATGCCGTTGTGCCTCGAGACCGATGTGTTTCAAAGCCTCGCGGGTACGAAAACTGATCGGTTGCCCGTTCACGCTTAAGGTTCCTGCGGTCACAACATTGAGTTCTGGACGCCGGGCGTTGATGATCGCTCCGGCCATGACTGATCGGGCCGCGTTACCCGTGCAGATAACAAGAAGTGAAGTCACAAGTTTTAGTTGATGTCGGCCATGGTTGTGCGCGCCCGAGTGGCGGCGAGCAGTGGACGAATGGCGGCATCCACATCTTCGGCCTCGGCGGGAGGAGTGTTGAGCGTTGGGCCACGCTGCCAGCTCTCGGCAATGGCCAAAAACATGCCGTTGGATTCAATGACATGGCCAGTGACATCTTTTGACAGCGGCGAAGCCAACCAGGTGACGATGGGAGCAACCCAGCGCGGATCAAATTTGGCCAACATCTCGTCGGGCAAGTTGAGGTCTTCAGTGAGACGGGTGAGTGCGCCAGGTGCGATGGCATTGGCAGTCACACCGTAACGGCTGAGTTCTTGGGCTGCGATCTGCGTGAAGGTGGCGATGCCGGCTTTGGCGGCTCCGTAGTTCGCTTGGCCCGGGTTGGCATAGAGGCCAGCAACCGACGATGTGTTGATGATTCGGGCGTCGTTGGTCTTGCCGTCTTTGGAACGGTTGCGCCAGTATTCGGCAGCGAATCGACTTGTGCCGAATGTGCCCTTGAGATGGACCTTGATGACGGAGTCCCATTCTTCTTCGGACATGGAAAAGAGCATGCGGTCGCGCAGGATGCCTGCGTTGTTGACGACTACATCAAGCCCGCCGAAAGTATCAATGGCCTGATCGACGATATTTTTGGCACCAGCGAAAGAACTGATGTCATCAGTATTGGCAGCAGCCTGACCGCCGGCTGCTTTGATTTCGTTCACTACGTCTTGGGCGGGACCGGCGTCGCCTCCGCTGCCGTCACGTGAAGCACCGAGGTCATTGACGACTACCAGACCGCCATGGGCGCCGAGCATCAGGGCGTATTCGCGACCGATACCACGACCTGCTCCGGTCACAATGCAGACTCGACCTTCGACCATGTTGTGTTGTTGTGAACTTTGGGGCGTGCTGTTAGTTGACATGCCCCAACTTTAGGCGCAGGGGGCAGCAATCACCATGTCCGCAGAGTTTTCGGGGCGGTTCTTGATGTGGCTGATCGTCCACTATCTGGCTGGGCGGTTCTCGATGTGACCGGGTCGTGGACTATCTGGCCGGTCGTTGACTATCTGGCCGGTCGTGGGCTAGACGGCGTCAGCGCTGATGGACGAGATCGCAATCTCAAAAGGTCCGACTTGTTTGTCCAGAAGGTAGAAGCCGATCTGCACGACATTGGCGATGTCCATCGGGGCGGCTCCCGCGATCGGGGAGAGTCGCCAGTCAACGGACACGAAATCGGCGATGGGCAAGATGTACGACTGCTCGCTGTCGGCAACCGTAGTAAAGCGTTGGATGTAGCGCGTGTTGTCACTGTTGCGGATTTGCATGAGGTAGGTCTGGCTGTCGCCGCGTGCTGTCACGACGATTGCGTTGCCCCCGGACATCAGTGCCGGTAGTTGTTCATTGATTGGCCCAAAGGTGGAGGTGAATCCACCGTTGTTATCCAAGGACAAGTTGCCCGAAAAAACCAGATGTCCGTCGACCCAGGCGCTGGCACTATCGGACACGCCTCCCATGACGGTGTCGTTCTGGTTGAACCAACCCGTCGCTGATGATGGGTCACTGAAGTCGAATAGGACGCTTGTTGTTGGTGTCATAGTCGTCGTCGGCGCGATCGTTGTTGGTGCCGCTGTTGTCGTCATGGTCGTTGCTGGCATAGTCGTTGCTGCCACGGTCGATGTTGTTGTAGCCGCATCAGATGCACATGCGCTCAGAAGCGAGATGGCCAACGTGTTGAGTAATAATTTTGTGCGCAATGCCATAAACGAGTTTTACCACTGATTTCTGGTGACTCACTAGGTGGAGTCGGAGATATGAAACTGCTGGGGAAGAACTTGTCACTGGTTTCATGGGTAATCCACTGTGAGTTCTCGGGTGTCGGGATTGAGGCTGAGTTTCCATCCGCCTTCGTGAGCTTTGTGATGGTGCTTGCTACACAACGGAATCATGTTATTGAGATCTGTTGACCCGCCGTTCTCCCAGTACTCAATGTGGTGAATTGAGCAATGGTGATATGCCACGAGGCAAGCTTCGATCGCACACGTTTCGTGAGCGGATTCCAGCGCTCGGCGTTGTTGGGCGGTGGCGAGTCGTTTTGCCCGTCCCACATCGAGAGGAACCGATCGTCCGTCAAGTACGACGGGGATGATGTCGGCATCACATGCGATACGGCGCATCGTCTCGATCGGTAACTCGCCGCCAAATGAGGTTCGACATACTCCGGGTGCGCCGTGTGTGTTGGTCTCGTGGGAGCGGATTCTGTTTTGCAACGTTTCAAGGTCGACGTGCACGACGAGTTCGGCCCGCACTGGACGATCACTAGTAATGACCGATGCGCCAGCGCCGCGAATGAGTTCAAGTAAAGCGAGGGCATTGCGATGGTGATTGGGTTCAATGCCTGGTGCGACGTCGAGGCGGATGTTGAGGTCTCCGCTGTGGAACATCGCTTCAACGCGTTGGCTGACGAGGTTTTGGAAGATGGCGCCGCGTTCGGGGTCGAACTGCCCACGAACCTGCAAGTTGCCATCGAGATCATTCCACATCTTGAAATGGGTTTCGCGGCGTTGCTGTTCGAGTCGGCCGAGGCCACCGTCAGACACGAGGGCCTTCGCAGCATCTTTGGCGTGACGGTCAAAATCGTCGGCGTTCATGTGCGATGCGGCATCGATGAGTGAGGGGAGTCGCTCGATGAGTGCAGCCTTGTCGTCGCCAAGAATTTTGAAGGCGCGTGTGAGGCCGTCAATGTGCGCCACGCTGATATCGCCAGTGGCCAGAGCGTCAGCAAATATCGGGGCATCGGCGATGGTGCTGTGGCGATTGACGGTGTCGCGAGCTTCGCGTCGTGACAATTTGGCGTCGCGAGTCAGTGTTACCTCGGGGTCGGTTGGTCGCAATTCTGAGAGTTCGGTGAGCAGACGAAAACGCTCGGCGGCCAGTGTTGACTCGGTGCGCTTGATATTGGCGAGTCGTTTGATGATCACATCAACGCGCTCATGAGTGGCGAGAGTGTCAGACAATGTTGGCATGTTGTACCTCCTGGCTTTTCATAAGGTTCACATGAGATGCCAAACGAATGTTTGATGAATCATGATGAACAATTAGTTAGGCGGGAAGCAACTATTAACTTATATGAGGGGTACGACAGAGTTCTCACCTGTAGCAAAGGTTCTTCGCACCCTTCGCAACGGTGTCCTCAATTATTGACGCGGATCTTCTAACGGGTGACCCTGTTGCATCCGCAACGCCAGTTCCCACGCTATTTGAAATCCGGTCAGGTAATCCTTGACTCTTTGCGGTGGTTGTCCCTGATATTCCTGCGGCACATGTATTTGTTTGAGTTCGCGCAATTCGGGTAATTGATTCAGCATGGTATTTTCCGTATGTCTAGATGAGTTTCGTTCTTCACTTACGAATCCGTTGGCTCTTGATCGCCCGGCGAGGTGACTGGCGGTTCAGGTGACGGCCCTCCGTTTTGGCTACCCAGTTTGGGTAATTCCATCAAGTCATCGATGTCCCATGAGATGATGACCTGTGAAGCAGGGATCCCTCGACTCTTGGCATCTTGAAATGTGCGAAATGCCGCGGCGTAATGACGCCTTAATTTCTCGCCATTCGGATTTTGACTTTTACCGTTGTGATTTTCACTCATGGTTTCCTCCATTGATTCCAGCGTTGCCACCGTTCCCTATTGGGTGGTTGGCGGATCGTCAGCGGGCTGGGTCCCTCGGATCCTCTTAATGGACAAAGTTGAATATAGCCGCTCGTGGGTCTTGGACTCGTGCGATTATCCACACTAAAAAGTGACCGTGCGTTTGGGCTCGCGTAGGCTGAGTTAATGACTTCAATGCTCGAAAGTTCGGCGCGCATCGTTGATGGAACCGATGCGGCACCTCGGGGATTAAAGGTCACCATGGATGCGGCCCCAGTCGAAGAAGTTGCTGCGGGCATCGGCGTCATTGAATCATTCAGCAACGTCGTTGTCTTTAACACCGACGACGGACTGACATTATTCGACGTCTCGCACGCTATGGCCGCCAAGAGCTCCGTCGCCAGTCTCCGTGCATGGTCGCAAGACCCCGTGCGCACCGCCGTCTACACCCACGGTCACACCGACCACGTCAGTGGCGCTGACGCATTCAACGCTGATGCCACTGAGCGCGGTCATCAAGCCATCAACTATGTCGCCCACGAAGCGGTCATCGATCGTTTCGATCGCTACAAGTTGACGAATGGTTACAACGGCTACATCAACATGCGTCAGTTCCGCTTGCCTGGCCCGATGTTTCCGAGTGACTTCGTCTATCCCGACACCACATTTCGATCAGAGACATCGCTCAAGATAGGCA
>WLTJ01000041.1 GCA_009705435.1 Actinomycetota bacterium
AATGTTTTGAAGAGCGATCTCAATTTCTCTCACATGGTTCCAAGCCCGATAGCTATGGGAATTCGTTGCCGACTTGATGACTGGCTCAAGCGCAACCCTGGCTGGTGGGCCGAAGCCACGCACCCTCAAGCAACGCGTATCGATGAACTTTTACGACCAGTCGCCAATGACCCCCATGTCGCCGGAAAACTTATTGATGACACTTCTTTTCTTGCCCCACTTATTTACGGAGCACATGACACATCAATCATTGCAAAACTGTGGATATCTGCCACCGACCCGCGTACGACAACAACTCACATTGCCGGCCAACGAATCATTCGCCTTGTTCGCGCCGTCTTTGAGGAACATGATTGGAATGATGGCATTGCCCCAACGTGGAATGACCTGATTGATCAACGACGGATTGAAAAAGAAGTGAAGGATCTCTTGGGACAAGTCATCGCCCCATGGCAAATGCAATTCAGTGGTTTGGCCCACCAGTGGAACTGGGATGTACAAGAAGGTCTCGTACGACTGCGCGATGTTGCCCATTCTCGGTCGGCGGCACTTGCTCTCGCCAACGGATTGGCCGATTCATTATTACTTAATCTTCGGGTCCTACCGCTGAATAGGCAATTACGACTTCAGCACATTGATGACGTGGCTTTCAGCATTGGATCCTCCACTGAGATTTTTCAGAGAGCGAAAATTGATCAAGCAGAATTTCAAGCCTCCAATATCGCAACCCTGCTATCACTACCCTCTCAATCACCGCTCCGAGTACCGTGGCCATTATCGCTCGCTGTCTCTCAAGCCACTCGCTCGCTCGCACGGGTCTTTGATGATTCCGATGAGGTCACTAAAACATCAGCGATTGACAAGATCAAGAGCCGTGAGGCCTTGGCCGCCATCGCCTATTCAGCGGTGTGGGTCTCGGCGCTTTCACAAGGGCGGATCAACGAGCAAACTCTTGAACCGCCCGCGGAAGTGCAACTTGAATTACAACACACATTTGACTCAATCATTAATCAAGCTGACAAAGGTGAACTATCAGCAATGATCAATGATTAGCCCGGAATCTGGATGTTGGTACTCAAGCGAATACTGCTCTGCGAATCAGGCTCAAGGAAAATCTCTAGTGTCCATAGCCCAGGGAACAAAATCCCAACCGAACCTGAGAAGTGATTGGGTGCAAGTTCCGTGACAGGCACAGCAATCGTCGGGACCTCCGAATCAGGGAGAGTGAGTCGCATCGTTATATTCTGCACAGGATCCAAAGCCCCACTCGGAGTACTGATCGTGACGTGAATTTCGTTATTACCAGTCCGCCCAGGAGTCACGGCAATGTTGCTAATCGTGTCACCATTCACTGCTTGCACGAGATAGACCGAATCTGGTGCTGTCACTTCTGGCGAAGCAGCAACCAGTGAACTGGTGACGCCGAAAATGATCGCCACCAATCCCAACTCAAGAAGTAGAACACGTCGGATTGACACGCTGTGCCCACGGTGAATCAGCCATCTCGCCACGCCACCGAGGGTCACCACCGCAATCGCGATGGTGGTCTTGACCACAAGAGTTTTTCCCCACGTTGTCTCAGTGATATCGCTGAGAGCGGGAACCAAGTGCCATGTTTGCCATAGGCCTGAGAGAACCGCCAGCGGAATAGCAATTGTGGCCATTTTAGAAAATTTCCTGACGACCTCTGCAAAGTCGGTCTTCTTTGCCAAGAAAGCCATCGCCACTAATCCACCTGTCCACAAAATGACGCTCGCAAAGTGGACCGCATCGATAGCAATCGCCAAGTTTGAACTTGATGAAGCGCTGGGGTGACCTGCTGCCGAGAAAGTCAAGACCACGCCAGCACCCAGCAAAACAGCGCTTGATCTCCACCACGAAGTTGCTGAACGGTGAAAGTTTTTACGCAATGCAATCAGGAGACCGAGAATCCCCAGCAGCAAGATCTCGCGAATCAGGATTGCCCGACCTTGGCGGGTGTCCAGGATATCGGACCACAGCGAAGTACTCCACACATCGGACCACTTGCCAGCGATCGCATAGGGACCCTGAGTGACAAATAATGTAACGGTGCTCGCGAAACTCAGTACCCAACCGAGACCGACAACTTTTGCCAAGCGGCGCGAACGAATTCCTCCACCAACCATCATCGCTAGACAACCCAATATCAGGCATAAACCAGCGAAGCCAGCGAAACGCGCGATGCCCATGACCCACGACAAACCTGCCGGACCGCTTTGCCCCGACAAAACATTATTGATCAAGTCTTGTGTGGCCAGCACTCCCTCAGCAGACCCAATTTGAAAGGTGTACGCCCCATCTATCGCATGTCCATCATCAGACAGAGCGCGCCATGCCACGACATACAGACCATCAGGGATATTGGGCACTCCACCAGCAATCAAAACCGCTGGATCCTCGGGTGATACCAGGGCTTCACCCACGACGATGCGTTGTCCATCTTCGTTATACATCTCGATTGAACGCGCCACAGGCGTCACTGCTTCATTGAAATAAAGAATGATTTCCTTCGGGGCTGATTGCATGACCTCAGCAGGTGCCGGAGATGATGAATCCAACTCACCATGCGCCAAAGCTGGCGACGCCCACAGCAATGAAATAAATGCTCCAGCCAACAAAACTTTTACTGTACGAAGTTTCAAGATTCTCCTCATCCCATTAAGCCGGCAGGCGGCAGACCTTCAATACTGACACGACCGAGCAACCAACCAAGGCGTTGAGCGGGAGCCAAGGTGCGAACTTGGCTGGGCAAGTCATTGAAACCCATAGGTCCATGAGCCTTGAACTGCATCGTCATCCCCGGTAGGTCATGACGCACATAGTTCAATGACCACGATTCAGGCCCATCACAGCCGAGTTCTGACAATCCCAAATCGCCCTGATGCACCTCGACCTCCCTCCAGCGTCGCAGTGGCAAATCAGCCACACTGGCTATCGCTCCAGAAACCATTCGCGCAGTACCGAACCAACCTTGACGAGCACTAGCGATGGCACCTTCAAGGTCATAAATTGAGCGACGCACATCCGCCACATGCTCTGTAGCTGAGCGCTGCGCGGCACCCTCAATGGCCGCCACCCGCGCCGACATTCCACCCTCATACTGATCAATGATCTGACCCTGCTCGGCGGCTAAAAAAATACGCCGAATGCTGTCACCTTGCTGAGTGATGTGGGCGAGTACATGACCCACGGTCCAACCCTCTAACAACGAAGGCAATCTCACCATTTCGTCAGTCAAGGCCTCAAGATTAAGAAGTAGTTTTTGATGAGACTGGGCTAGTCCTTCAACGACACGATTCACAACAGCAGCATCGAAAGTATTCCCCACTCGCAAAACTGTAGTTGCCTTAGTGCTTATTGAGTGTGTTGAGTTGGCTATGCCAGCAAAAAGTGCGCGTATCTCTGAAGCAAGCCTATTTCTTAAGCAAGTGGGACTGTTCTGCGCGGTACAACAACGACGGTGCCATCTTCTTCATGATGCACGCTGACTGAGACCCCGTAAAACTCTGACAAAGTTTCAGCCTTCAATACCTCTTGTGCCGGCCCGCTGGCCACGCAATGACCTTGATGAAGTAACGCTAAGCGATCGCTATAGAGGCCAGCCAAGGTGAGATCGTGCATCGCTGAGACAACAGTAAATCCGTGTTCACGGCGCAAACTGTCAACGAGTTCAAGGGCTTGCTGTTGATGACCAATATCGAGCGCTGCGGTGGGTTCGTCAAGCAACATGATTGGCGCCTCTTGAGCCAAAGCCCGTGCAATCACCAGTCGTTGTCTCTCGCCACCAGACAAAGTGCCCAAAGGACGCGTCGCAAAAGGCTGCAGATCAAGACGTTCAATAACTCGTTGAACCATCATCCGATCTTGCTTAGTTTCCTGACCAAAATATCCGACATAAGGATTGCGCCCTAATAAGACATACTCAAAGGCAGTCATATCGTCAGGCATCGCCGGCGACTGGGGAACGTGAGCCACGAGTGCCGCACGTCGGCGCGCCGAACGCAAATTAAGCGGTGAACCGTCCACAAGAACACTTCCTGAATATGTCACCAGTCCGGCGGCTGAACGCAACAGCGACGACTTGCCAGCGCCATTGGGACCAATCAGACACAGCCACTCACCTGGATGCACCGTGTCGTTGAAAGAAGTGACGGCTACGGAACGACCGTAGGAAACGCTGACATCAATAAAAGAAAGCGAACTCATCGGGACGTACCTTGCCGTGAGCGCAACACCACGATAAAAAACGGTGCCCCGAGAAATGCGGTGACTACTCCTATGGGTGTCTCTGCAGGATCAGACAAGATCCGTCCTGGGATATCAGCGATGATCAAAAAGGCTGCTCCGAACAAAACTGTGAGTGGCAAAATACGACGATAACTCGATCCCGCTAAGAGCCGTACAACGTGCGGCACCACAATGCCGACAAAACCAATCAGACCGCTGACACTAACGACTGCTGCCGTCCCAAGAGTCGCGGCGATCACCACCGTGAGGCGAATGCGAGTCACTCGTGCGCCTAAAGATTGGGCTTCATCGTCGCCAACACGAAGTACATCGAGGAGGCGCCGATGCCACAGCAGCACTCCCGAACTGATGATCACATACGGCAAGACCAAACGCACATCACCCCACGTGGCTGTTGAAAGGCGACCAAGAATCCAGCTGTACACCTGACGGACAACATCGGTATTTCTTTGCAACATAAAAGTTTGCAACGCTGTCGCCAGCGATGTGACCGCAACGCCTGCTAGCACCAAAGTTGCCGAGGAGGTTTTGCTCGACCCAAAAGCAGACCCAACGGTGTAGGTCACAAGTACCGCTAGCAGACCACCAACGAAGGCCGCTAATGGCAGCGGGTCAATGGGCCATGATGAACTCGCCGCCCGACCAGTCACAATCACAACCGTTGCACCGAGACCTGCTCCGCCGGCTACGCCAAGGAGATACGGGTCAACAAGCGGATTACGAAAGACTCCTTGGAATGAAGCGCCGGCTAACGACAACATGGCCCCGACAATGCCGGCCAGCACAACGCGCGGCATGCGAATTTGCCACAAAACGGTACTTTCGAGATTGCTTGCTCCTGAATGCACACTGATCCATGGGAGATGATCCAACAACTCGCCGGGAACTCTCCACCACACAGGACCCGCTGGGCCAATCATTGCCCCGAACAAGAAGGCACATCCGACAACGATGCACGCCACTGGCGTCCACCACGATCTTGGAAGTTGCAACTCCTTGTTCGGGATCATGACTCAATCTCCTACGAGAGCGTTTTCAGGTACGCGTTAACGCCATCTGATAACACTTGGACAAACTCAACGAGGCGCGGGCCCCAACGAGACGCTACATCGTCGTCAAGTTCAACAATTCCCCCGCCTTGAACTGCCGAGAGAACTTCCCAACCTGGGCGAGCGGCAACGGAAGCGGCGGTGACTCCGCAGCATTTAGTGTCCGACAGGAAAATCATGTCGGGGTTCTGGCTGACGATGAACTCTGCGGATAACTGCGGATAATCGGTGTCGCCTTGCGTGGCATCAGCGATATTTTGCAAGCCGAGAGCCGCATAAATTGAACCAATAAAGGTGTTGCTCGTGACTGAATAATTCATGTCATCAAGTTCATGATAAAAAGAAATCGGCTCATCAAGTGCGGGTGCTTGAGCAATGATCGCGTCGATCTCACTCTTCATTGAAGTTGCCAAGGCAATTGCTTCATCACTATGTCCGACCGCAGCACCGAGATCCTCGATCTGTGCGTATGCCTCATCAAGAGTTGTTGGGGCACTGCAGACCCATGACTTGATTCCCACTGCCGTGAGTTGTTCGGCAAGACCTACGAAGTCATCACCGATCACAACGAGATCGGGCTCATAAGCCGTTATCGACTCAACACTCGGTTCGTAGGCCGCAAGATCAGTGAGAACGCCTGCAGACTCTGAGGGATAATTAGACATTGAGTCAACGGCAATGACTTGCTCACCGGCACCTACGGCAAACAAAATCTCCGTATGCGTCGCCGATAAGGAGATGATCTTTTGTGGAGCCTCAGAAACGACTTGCGTACACTCTGTGGAAACCCTGGTATCGCTTCCACATGCGACGGTGATTGACGAGAACGCCAGCAGCGTTCCGATGAGAACGCGTCGCGTTAATTTCTTGGCACTAAACTGATTCGCTTTCATTGAAGCTTCCTCCATTGCTTTGAGGAAGCAAGAGGAGTGCGTGGAGCAGACGAGCCGTTCTACGCGATCCGCCCTTGCCTCGAGGGTTGGTCATCGCACACAGATCAGGCGACCGGACTCGTCGTTATCAACTTTCGTTGAACGAACTACCGTTGCGGGACAGTGCCGGGATCTCACCGGACTTCGCTGTTTTCTATGCCGTCAGCTATTGCCGACGAGAGCAAACTAGCACTCCTTGGTCGGGCGTCAAAGTTTTTCTTTACGAACGAGCCACCAAATCAGCGATCCGACGAATCCCCTCTTCAAGATCAGCGTCGCCAAGAGCAAAAGAGAACCGCGCAAAACCAGCAGTTCCAAAAGCTTCACCGGGCACGATCGCCACTTTGACTTCCGACAAAATAATGTCAGCAAGATCCATGCTGTTGTGCGCGGTCTTGCCATTGAAGGTCTTGCCGATTAAACCGCTGACATTCGGATAGCAGTAGAAAGCGCCTTCAGGTTCTAGACAAGTCACGCCAGGAATGTCGTTCAACATGCGATGCATCGTGCGACCACGTCGCTCGAACGCTTCGCGCATCATTGAAACCGCCGATAGGTCACCGGCAACTGCAGCAAGTGCCGCTGCTTGTGCAACGTTATTGACGTTGGATGTGGCGTGACTTTGGAAGTTAATGGATGCCTTCATCACATCGATCGGTCCGATCATCCAGCCCACGCGCCAACCAGTCATTGCGTATGTCTTTGCCACACCATTGACGATCACGCATTGATTCGCTAACTCAGGAACAAGAGTCGGCATGCTGGTGAATTTATGCTCGCCGTAGGTGAGGTGTTCATAAATCTCATCAGTGACCACCCAGATGCCGCGCGAGACCGCCCACTCACCAATCGCTTTCACTTCTTCTGGCGGGTAAACCGAACCTGAGGGGTTATCGGGCGAAACGAATAACAGAACTTTCGTGCGCGCTGTCAAAGCTTTTTCAAGTTGCTCAACCGTGACTCGAAATCCAGTTTCTTGCGTCGTATCGATGATGACTGGTACGCCACCTGCCAATGTCACTGCCTCGGGATAGGTCGTCCAATACGGTGCCGGCACGATCACTTCGTCACCTGGATCGCACAGCGCAGCAAAGGCTGTGAATACTGCGTGCTTTCCACCGTTGGTGACAAGCACCTGATTCGCGGTTGTTTGAAACCCGCTGTCGCGCATTGTTTTGACGGCGATGGCTTCGCGCAGTTCGGGAAGTCCCGCAGCCGGGGTGTAGCGATGCATCTTGGGGTCCCGACAGGCCCTGACTGCTGCTTCAACAATGTGCTCTGGCGTCGGGAAATCTGGCTCACCGGCACCAAAGCCAATGACATTCTCTCCGGCAGCTTTGAGGGCTTTGGCCTTGGCATCAACTGCCAAAGTTGCCGATTCGGCAATGGCCGCTAAACGAGAAGATGTGCGCTTGCTTTGGGGTAACGAACTCATGCCTGCCATGCTTACACAGTGAGCACTCGTGACCCCCAATCAATTCGCATTTCTTCTGACCTTTTACCGCGTGACGGTCGTTTTGGATGCGGACCATCAAAGGTTCGCCCAGAACAAATGCTCGCTCTGAATCTGGCGGGGCCAAGGTTGATGGGGACATCCCATCGCCAGGCGCCAATCAAGAATCTTGTGGGTTCAATACGCTCGGGTCTCAGCCAACTTTTCGGTCTGCCAGACGGCTGGGAAATCCTTCTCGGCAACGGTGGTTCGACAGTCTTTTGGGATGTTGCCACTTTCGGTCTCATCGAAAACCGCAGCCAACACTTGGTCTTTGGTGAGTTCTCTTCCAAGTTCGCTGAAGCGGCAGCTGCTGCACCTCATCTTGGCGAGCCATCAGTCATCAAAACTGCACCTGGTTCACATCCGCAATCGGTTTGCGAAGACGGGATCGACACATACGCTCTGACGCATAACGAAACTTCGACCGGCGTGATGATGCCTCTCGTGCGACCCGCCGGTAGCGGCGATGCACTTGTCGTCGTTGACGCTACGTCTGCCGCTGGCGGACTGCTTTGGGACCCAGCCGAAGTCGATGTGTACTATTTCGCTCCGCAGAAATCATTCGCCTCTGATGGTGGCATCTGGTTTGCCGCTTGCTCACCTCGGGCGATTGAGCGAATCGAGAAAATCTCAGCATCAAAGCGTTGGACACCAGCATCATTGGACCTCAAGATCGCTCTCGATAACAGCAAGGCCAACCAGACCTACAACACCCCGGCTTTAGCAACGTTGATCATGCTCGAATCCCAAGTCGGTTGGATGAATGAGATTGGTGGACTCTCGGCTTGTAACGCCCGCTCGCAACAATCCTCCTCAATCTTGTATTCCTGGGCACAGGCCCGCTCCTGGGCCACACCCTTCGTCGCTGATGCCGACAAGCGTTCGCAAGTCGTGGGCACTATCGACATCGCAGCGAGTGCTGACGGGGGCGTTGACGCCAACGACATTTGCGCGGCTTTGCGTGCAAATGGGGTCGTTGATACGGATAGTTATCGCAAATTGGGTCGCAACCAATTGCGCGTTGGCATGTTCCCCGCTGTTGATCCCGAGGATGTTCAAGCACTGACAGCGTGCATTGACGTTGTGGTTGAGGCATTGCGCGGGTGAGACTCTAGGAATGGAAGTCAATGAGGTCTTGAAGTGGGATGGATTGGCTGCTCCCCTTCGGCGTCCTGTCATGGTCGTCGCCCTCACCGGATGGTTTGATGCTGCAGGAGTTGCCACATCTGCGCTAGAACATCTCATCGAACATAACGCTCCTGAAATTGCTGCAGTCATTGACGCCGACCCGTTTTACGATTTCACACAAATCCGACCAGAGGTTCGTCTTGACGACAATGACGAACGAGTCATTGACTGGCCATCAAATAATGTTATGGCCTTGCGCTTTCCTGAATTCTCGCGAGACATCGTCGTCATCTCTGGAGTTGAACCGCACACTCGCTGGCATACCTTCGTGCGTTGCATCGTCGCCGCTTACACGCGTCTCGGCTGCGAGGCGATTGTTACCGTCGGCGCTTCTGCAGACGCAATTCCCCACACCCGCACGCCGAGCGTCGTGGGCAGCACGGTTGATCCCCAGTTGGCGCGTTCACTTGGACTCTCGCGTCCGTCTTATCAAGGTATGACTGGTGTGATTGGGGTCATGCAAACAGAATTTGAACGCGAGGAACTTCCTGCGATTTCGTTACGTGTTGGTGTGCCGCATTATCTAGGTAATGCGCAACATCCACAAGCATCAGCAGCACTGTTACGTCAACTCGAGCACGTCCTAGGCGTACCGACACGACACAGTGAACTTGAAGAGGACATTGAGCGTTGGCGTTCACTACATGACGATGCAGTTTCTGAAGATGATCGCGCTTTGAACTACGTCAAAATGCTGGAACTACAGTTTGATCGTCACACCGAAGCAACAATGACATCAGGTGATGATTTAGCAG
>WLTJ01000042.1 GCA_009705435.1 Actinomycetota bacterium
AGCTGGCGAACCATCTCGGCAATGGGAGCGGGCAAGGCGGGTTCGACGAATAACAACGAGGCCCCTGGGGTGTCAAGTGCAGGCACTAATTCACTGCGATCAGCGGCTACCAAACCCTCTCGAATATCATTCAGCAATTGCTCAGCGAGAATCGCCTCTTGGGCAGTACGCGGATCAACATGTGCGATTTTGGTCAACGCCTGATCAAGATCCGCGCGAGCGATTGCCGGACCGACAACGACCCACAAAATCTCATCAACCGACAACTCGCTACGTATTCGGTGCGGCAAAGCCGCTGCCGCAAAGAAAGATTCGACGCCTACATCAAATCCCTGCCGTTCAAGTTCCAAGAGCGATCCAAACCCCGTGGCATTCAAGGTGTAGGGGTCATACATCCGCAACAGATAGGAACTTTGATGATCAAGTCTCTCCATCGCTTGGGGAATGAGTTCACCCACTATCAGTGAATCCGTTGGACCAGGAAGATGCACCCGCTGATGTGCTTGTACAGCGCTAGTCACAAGCAACGTCCCCACAACCGCCACAGCGAGAGTAGTCAAAAGTCTCTTTGCCTTGAGCCACTGCAAAATCGTAAACATTCGACACAGTGCAAAACACGAATGAGCAATTGTGAGGGCAGAAAGAATCCAGAACCAGCGAATTGTGTATTCAAAATATGGTCCGAAAATTCGCGATACGGTGACTATTCCCACGATGAGAAAACTGCAGAACATCATCTGCATTCGCAGTAAGTCCGACAGACCTCGCCGACGCGCTAACAACGCGACGAATAAAACCAGCGCAACAAAGGCGATGAAACCCGGGTAGCGCGCCCAAGTTTCTGATGGAGCGTGAGCGCCTGGGCCCGTCAACCAAGGACCGAGAATGTTCATTTGTGTGGCGATCACTCGCACAGCCGAACCAAAAGCAATCGTGGGCTCTGAAGGCGAAGCAAAATGTTGCCACAGCACCGAGAGATTGCCTGGAGTGCGGCGCCACTGATCAAGAATGGAGGGACACCACATCACTAAACCAACTAATAGAGAAATACCTGCGGTTTGCACAATGAGCCTCTTGCGATGAACGTCATAGATGAGCACGCTGAAAGCTCCGAATAATGCTGCAAGCACGAGAGGCACATATCCCGCGTGACATTGAACGCAATAACTCCCTACCGCCACCGCAAGGATGAACATTGTGGAGCGTCTCTTCGGACTCGAACGAAGGACTGGTGTAACAACCTCCGCGATGAGCAACACAAAAACCATAAAGGGCAGAACCGCAAGCCAAGGGTTCCATGGCTCGATCATGAAGTCCGTTCCCGAGGATCGAACAATGCATAAGCTCACTAGGCCCGTCAGAGCGGTCAACAGGCGTCCCCCACGCCTGTATGCCAACATGGCCGCAGCGAGGATAGCCACGATGTGCACGCTGACGACGGCCACCATCAACGCATCGCTGCTACGTGCCCCCAGGAGATACATCGGCAGCATCGCCACCCACAGTGCTGGACCAGGATGCGAACCTTGTGTCCCTGCGTCACCAACAATGCGTCCTGCCGCACCGACTAAAGGAGGATGAGCCAAAAAACCACGCATGTGCAATTCGGCCTGAGCCATATCACCTGCAGGAAACCAGCGATCCCGACTGATCAGAGTGACCACAGCGATCAGCAGGGGCACACTGACGATCGCCGTGATCAATCCCACGCTCTTGCACTCAAGCGAACGCTGACGCAGGGATCCAAACACGCCAAAACTCTACTCGCCGTGGACTCGTCGACGGTTGCATCATGAACCCCACCGACAAGGCGACACCTAGTAAACTTTGTTCGCATGGCACTGGCACCTTCTCTTCATTCTTTGGTGCACTCCACTGCAGTGACGATATTGCAACATGACCTACCTGGGTTACCAGAGATAGTCGCGCAAGAAGTCGCTACTTTCACTGTGCGACGACTGGGTGTTCTGGCGGCACATATGCGCCTCGGCGTCGCGGCGATCGCTTTGCTTGTACGTCTCTTCGCATCAATCGCTGGTCAACCACGCTTGCTATGGCTGAGCAAGACTCACCTTCCCCTTTTGGGCGAGTATTTCCGATTAATTCGTTCTTTGTCCTATGCCTATATCTGGGAAAAATGGCCTGATACGCGCTCCGATGGATCACCCGCATGAACAGCATGCAACAAATTTGGGATGACGCCAACGAGTCAAAAATGTCCTGCGAGGTGTTAATCATCGGATCTGGTGCAGGCGGATCACCAACCGCAGCACTTTTGGCCGAAGCTGGCTTTGATGTCCTCGTCGTTGAAGAGGGTCGGTGGGTTGAACAAGGCACAGTCGCTCCATTTTCATTAGATCAAATGGAGCAGCAATATCGCGGTGGCGGTGTCACGGTGGCACTCGGTCTACCAAGTATTGCCTATACCGAGGGACGTTGTGCTGGAGGAGGCACTGAAGTTAATAGTGGCTTATATCGACGGCCACCGACTGAAGTTGTTGAACGGTGGCGAGATCGCTGGGATGTTCGCGATCTTGACCCCGATGAATTAATGAAGACTGCCACTGAAGTTGAAACTGATATTCATGTCACTCATCTACCTGGACCTGCCAGTGTTCCGAGTCAACTTCTTCGTCAAGGCGCCGACGCTCTGGGCTGGAAACATGACGAGAGTCCGCGCTGGATGACCTATCCCGACGGCAACCCGCGGCATGGCCAGCGACAGTCAATGACGCGGACCTATTTACCACGGGCGGCGAAAGCCGGGGCGCGTATCTTGACCCAATGTCGTGTCAACAAAATCAACATTTCCCATGGCAAAGCCACATATGCAGATATCTCATTGGCGAATGGTCAAGCAGGAAGAATTAGTTTCAAGTTCGTCTTTGTTTGCGGTGGCGCAATTCAAACACCTGCCATCTTGCAACGTTCTGGATTGCGAAAAAACATCGGCCAAACCTTGGCAGTTCATCCAACTGTCAAACTCTCCGCACGTTTTGCCGATGCCATCAATGTGCCTGATGATGTTCCCGTGCACCAAGTCAAAGAGTTCGCCCCTGATCTCTCATTCGGAGGTTCGGCTAGTCATGCAGGCCTCATTGCTCTTTCCTTGCTTGATCAGTGGTCGGATTTCAAGGGTGCCATTGAAGACTGGCGCAATATGGCTGTTTATTACGCGGCCATTACCAGCGAGGGGCGGGGACGGGTGATGAGCGTGCCGGGATTAGTTGATCCAGTCGTCACCTACCGCCTCACCGCTCGCGACCGCGAACTATTGCGTAGCGGATTATCCCGACTTTCATTACTGATGCTTGAGGCTGGCGCTACTGAGGTCTACCCCGCATTTCGTGGAGCACCGATTGTGCGGGGGCGCAAAGATCTCGCAACATTGCAAAAACGCTTCAGTGCTAATAAGGCGAGCGTGATGACCGTGCATCTTTGTTCGACGGTTCCCTTAGGTGAAAATCGCGACCTGTGTGGGGCGGGAAGTTACGGTCTCGTGCACGAGACAAAAAATGTTTATGTCAACGATGCCTCACTACTCCCAGATGCCCCAGGAGTCAATCCTCAAGCGAGTGTGATGGCCATCGCTGTTCGTAATGCCCGCCACTTCATTGCACAGGAAAAGCCCCATGCCTAACAATCCAACCCATCTTCCTCTGATCATCACTGGCGCAGCCGGTTGGCTTGGTCGGGCATTGAGCTCCCATGTTGCGCACAATGCCGATGGTCTCGGTGTCTCGCAACTGATTGCCCTCGTGCGCGATTCCGAGGAACAAGCCCTTTTGCAATCTTCTCTGCCGAAAGACAACAATCTTGACCTCAGGATCCTCATTGGCGATGTCACCAACACACCAGATATAGACCGCCTATTTGCATCATCCTCGGGCGCCTTTGATCTTGTCCACACCGCGGGAATTATTCATCCCAAGAAAATCGCCGACCTTTTTGCGGTCAATGAAACAGCCACCAAAAATGTCATGCAACGAGCACTACATCGCGGTGCTCGCCGTGTCGTGCACATCTCCTCCAACAGTCCGTTTGGCAATAACCCCCACACTCAAGACACTTTTCGCGCTGATGAACCATTTAATCCGTACCTGGCTTACGGGGCCTCCAAGATGGGCGGTGAAATTGCCGTGCAGGAAAGTGTGTCGCAGGGACTCAATGCTGTCATCGTGCGTCCGCCGTGGTTTTATGGTCCATTTCAGCCAGCGCGTCAGACGACTTTTTTCTCCATGGTGAAGTCAGGAAAATTTCCGGTCTTCGGCGACGGGGCACAACGCCGCTCGATGGTCTTCATTGACAATCTCGTAGACGGTGTGTGCCGAGCGCGAGCGTGGGAGGGTGAGCCAGGACGCGGTTGGTGGATTGCTGATACACAGGCTTACCGCGTCAGTGAGATCGTGGAGACCGTAGGACGCGCCTTGACTGATGAAGGCCACACCGTCAAGAAAAATAGACTTCGTTTACCCCATCTCCTCGGACAAGTTGCCGAAACGGCTGACGGCTTCATCCAACGGACTGGACGCTATGTGCAACAAGTCCATGTCTTGGGCGAAATGAATAAGACCATCGCCTGCGATATCTCTTCGGCCACCCATGACCTTGGTTATGTACCTGCCGTGTCTCTCTACGAAGGTATGCGGCGCAGTATTCGTTGGTGCGCGCAACAAGGTATCGAATTATGACAATCAGTCTGGTGACTGGCGGCAGTGGATATTTTGGATCTCTGTTGGTGCAACGATTAATAACTGCTGGTCATCAAGTTCGCGTCCTCGATCTCAATGACACCCCCGATAGACCATCCGCCGTTGAATTCGTCTGTGGGGATATCCGCAACCCAGGCGATGTCCACATTGCAACAGAGGGGGTGGATATCGTTTTTCATAATGTGGCACAAGTTCCACTCGCCAAAGACAAAGATCTACTTCGCACCGTCAACATCGACGGAACGCGCATCCTTTTAGATGCCTGCATCGAACACAAAGTGCGCAAGGTTGTCCATACGTCCTCCAGTGCGATATTCGGTATACCAGCATCAAATCCCGTCTTCCCTCACGATGCGCCACGCCCCTTAGAAGCCTACGGACTTGCCAAACTAGAAGCCGAGAACCTCTGTCATACAGCAATCAAAAGTGGACTAGATATTTCGATTGTGCGTCCGCGAACAATTCTCGGACATGGACGACTAGGTATTTTTGGAATTCTTTTTGATTGGATTGCTGATGGGGCCGATCCTTTTGTTCTGGGAAAGGGTGATAACCGCTATCAGTTTGTGCACGCTGAAGACCTAGCCGAGATCTGTCTATTAGCAGGAACAACAAGTGATCCGAATATCTTCAATGCGGGAACAGATCGCTTTGGAACAATGCGTGAAGCGTTAGAACACTTATGCTCCTATGCCAATACTGGTTCGCGCGTGCGATCACTGCCCGTTGGTCCCACCTCGTTAGCGATGCGCTTGGCAGCGGGACTGCACCTCGCCCCTTTTGCTCCTTACCATTGGATCATGTATTCAAAGTCAATGTGGTTTGATGTGGAACATGCCCACAGCCAACTTGGCTGGGCTCCTCGTTGGTCTAACGATGAAATGTTTCAGCAGAGTTTTGATTGGTTTGTCACCAATCGTCAGGCGACCAACGATCTCGGTGCCTCTCAACATCGCCGTTCCGCAAAACAGGGACTCCTCAGCGTCGTCAAAAAAGGGACTCGACTCTTACCGCGTTGAATGACGCTGCACTACCTGAGCGTGGAGAGGGCGCAGAACGCCGGCGGCCAATGCATCCCATGTCAGAGACCGAGCCCGACTCTGGGCGCGGGTTGACAGTTCATTGCGCAACTTCTCATCGACAAGAATATCGGCGATGCCTTGACCCATTAATTCAAGCGGAGCGAGAATTCCCGTCTCATCATGCAACACTGAACAGCGATGCCCGCTGATATCAGTGGCCACTGCTGGCGTACCACAGCCGGCGGCTTCAGTGAGAGTGAGTCCCCAACCTTCAGCCAATGAAGCACTCGTCATGATCCACGCTCGGCGATAATGCTCGCGTAACTCTTCACGCGAAACCCGCCCGGCGAGAGTGACCCACGTACGGGCATCATTGCGTTCAATCCATTCGTTGATTTGTGGGCGCTGTGGTCCATCTCCGACCAAGGTTAAAGAAAGATTCGGGACTCGTTTTCTTGCCACTGCCACTTGTTCAAGGAGTTCTACAAAACGTTTGACTGGCGCTTGCCGGCCCACCGCCAGAACTGACGGATGATCTGTCTTAGTTCCACCAGGGCTAAAAAACGCATCCACTCCAACGGGTCCCGTCGTCACGAGATTTGGCTTCCAACCCAATTCAATGAGTTCTTGTTGTGTGTCATCCGATGTCGTGACAGTTGGGGTGCGCCGATAAAAGGGTGGAGCAAACTTCGTTTCCAAGGCCCGCCCAAGTGCCGCCAACGGAGCAGGAAAAACCTGATTCCACATCGGTCCGTGAATGTGATGAAGGATCAAAATACGCGGTTTACGACACCATAAGGGCGACATCCATGGCACCCCATTCCAGATCTCCACAAGAGCGTCATAGTCCCCCATTCGACCCATGAGTTCAGAACCCATGACTCGTGGGAAAACTGTCATCCGCCCACCACGACGAACAACGTCATACCCGTTTCGTTGTGCGACTGCGGGTAAACCCGCGGCATGCGATGTTCGATGCAAAACCGAGAGGCCAGCTTCTTGCCAGCGCTTCATAAACTCATCAGCGTGATTTTCTGAACCACCTGCTTCGTTGTCATCAAAATCACGCCACGCCAAAACATGCACCCGACGAGTGCCGCGGTCAAGCATTTCACCAGCCATCTCGACGAGAGAAAGATTGTCAGAGGTATCCGCTATCTCACTCATGGAAATAGATCCGCCCCGAGTGGAACTTCGAATACGGCGCCCGGCACCCGGATTTCGCTATAACGCGCCACCTTGGTAAAAAGATCGTCAGGGATTTGGGTGAATAATAAAATTTGCATATGCCCGTATTGAGAATCAAGTAATGTCCCCCATTCTGGATGACCGAGAGCCAACATTTCTTCGTTGATCTGAATACGCAAATCGTCAGATTCAATGCGCTCAGCATTTGAACGAGGGTCAAAGAAAGCCAACTGCGCAGCATCATCACGCAACGCAAAGGTGGAGATATTTTCCTGCCCCGTCACCAACCACAACACCGAGTCGGTCTCAAATTCATTTCGCACACGAAATGGACGGGCTGCAGCGCTTGCCCACTGATCAACAAAAAGGTGTTCGCCACGACGCTCTAATTCAAGCAGCAATCCGAATGCTGTACCTCCTAAAGCCGCTGGGTCATGCCAGCGCAACAGGTAATCGGTTTGCCGACTCAGAACTTCAGTGAGTTGTGGGGCGAGCCCTCCTACCAATTTTGAATCGTTACGATACGGGGGATTTGCCCCCACAGAAGCGATTGTCCCACTGGCTGTTACGGCGATCGTGAGAGCGGCAAGTGCCACCGCCATCAAGCGCTTATCGTTGGTGCTTTTCTTGGATCGACTGCCAACCGCGCGCCACATTGACCATATGGAGGCAACGAGCCACAACACAGCGAGAGCCCACATCCAGCGAATGACATAGTCATAAAAACGTCCGAAAACTCTTGCAGTTGACACTAGACCAATCAAGGTTGTCGCCATCATCACAGATTGCAACGAAAGAACGAGTCGATCTCGGCGACGCCAGGCGAGCCACCCCCCGATAACGATGATGAAAGAAAATCCAGCAAAGCCAAGAAAATTTGGCGAATCATAGGGTGCCTTGCCGGGACCTGACACAAATGGTCCAGCAAGATTGAATTCACCGATCATCGCCTTCAATGCTGCTCGATATCCAACAGTGTCCGATGGTGGGTCAGTGAAGTGTTGCCAGAGGCGATGGAGATTGCCCGGACCTGGCCTGAGTTGCTCGATCACTGGCGGCAACCACATCACCACACCTATGAGCAATGACCACTTCAGAGAGCGGCGTAAGGGTGCAAAGGTTCTTGGCGTGGCAGACCGATCCTCATAGATTCTCCAAAACAAACTCAGAGCCAATAGGCCTAAGACAAGCGGAACATAGGAAATGTGCGTCTGCACACAGAAACTTCCCACCGCAATTGCCAATGGCAAACAACGATGCGCACCCAACACATGACCCCATATCAAGAGCACGAAAACAAAGAATGTAAACACCGGCACCCACACATTCCATGGCTCAAGAAAAAAACGAGGAGATAGAGAGCGAATCATCACCGCCATCCCGAAAGCCAGAATGATGGCGAAGGCCTGACCACCAAATTTCTTCGCCAGATGCAGAGCAGCCACAATGCCAAGCACATGGACTACTAACAATGAAACCAAAACCCCAAAACTTGTGCGCGCAAAGAGCAAGTACACGGGATACATCACATAAGCCATTGACGCACCTGGTGTTGACCCTTGATTATTGAGGTCATTGCCGACACGAGCCGCCACCCCAATGAGCGGGAAATGATGTGGAATCGCTCGCAGCATAAGTTCAGTATGTGAAACATCGCCTGTGGGATACCAGCGCTCGCCAATCATCGAGCCAATAGCCATAAATCCTGGAAGAGCAATAAAAATTCCTAAGAGAATGAGGCTTAAGCGAGGTCGCTCGACAACTCGACTCTGAACCCAGACAAAGGTGCGTGTGCTGAACTTTTGTATCACTGCACACCAGCCACGATGGCACGAGCAACACGTTGTTGACCAGCCATTGTCAATCCGTTCTCATCACGAACGATGACGTACCCGACTCCAGAAGCGTCTGTGAGACAATCGTCCCACCATAAACAACCAACATGTTGATTGCTGAGGCCACTCTCGCCAAGTAGCGATGAGGGGTTGACTACCGTCGCTCCAGAGCGTTCTAGATGGTTCACAACTGGATCAGTTTGTGCATCCAACCCAGTCACGACGAGTACCCGCGCCCCAAAACGCACTTGTAGTTGATAGAGAATTCTTTGAGCCAAAAGTTCATCGCCGAGATCGCAGTTTGATGCAGATGTCATCGGATCAAGAAAGATCACCACTGCCTTACTCGGTTTCAGATTGAGTGCGTCAATTTCGCTCCTGAGATCACACCATGCACCTCGGGGCATATGCCAGCCGACGGTGAAACCCTCTTCGCGTAGTCGCCTACTGACCACCTCGCGAGCATCGGCGATAGCACCATTAGCGATCACTAAAACATCTGGATCAGTATCAGGATCACCCGCCCCTGCTAAGCCTGGCCACCACCAATAGAGCACGACCGCAAAGATCGCTACAACAAGCAAAAAAGGACCTCGCCGCGATTTTGCGACAGGCAGAGAGGGTGAGAGAGGAACATCCACGACCTCTCAAAAGTACCATTGCAGACTCCTTGCGCGTGCCATCGTTGATTCGGGCGATAGAGCACCAGCAGAGCGGTGTGTCCGCCTA
>WLTJ01000043.1 GCA_009705435.1 Actinomycetota bacterium
GGTCCATCGACTGCCTCGAGGACAACTGCGCCCGAGCCGTCAGCGAATAAAACTGCGGTGTTGCGGTCACTCCAATCGGTGATGCGCGACAAAGTGTCGGTTCCGATCACTAAGACTTTCGATGAGCCCATAGCGATCAGTCCATGTGCAACTGTGAGCGCATAAACAAATCCAGAGCACGCGGCGTTGACATCAAACGCCCCGCAGGAAAGACCAAGGGCATGTTGCACGGTCGCTGAAGTTGCTGGAACACAGCGGTCGGGGGTCGTCGTGGACAGCACGAGTGCATCGATGTGGCTGGGATCAAGTCCAGCCATCGCCAGTGCTGCCGCTCCTGAGATGACACTCAAACCTGCTGTCGTCCCTCCAATGTGACGCTCTTGAATGCCGCTGCGCTCGCGGATCCATTCGTCCGAAGTGTCCAAGGTTTGGC
This sequence comes from Actinomycetota bacterium, assembly GCA_009705435.1. Lineage (GTDB taxonomy): Bacteria > Actinomycetota > Acidimicrobiia > Acidimicrobiales > Ilumatobacteraceae > Casp-actino8. The sequence goes on from WLTJ01000043.1 coordinate 434, forward strand.
TGAGTTCATCGTTGGTGAGGACCCGAGGGGGCAATGCGCTACCCCATCCGGTGATCACTGCTCCTCGGATGCCTTTGGGTGCTGCTGGCATATCAGAGAGTCCTTAACCAAGCAATGGGCTGGCGAAGAGTGATTCTTTCGCCTTGCACGGCGATGAAGGCCTGCAGGGTGCCTTCAAAAGCTGACAGGACGTCAACCTCGCCAACTCGTCCGATGCATTGACCAACCGAGATGTGATCGCCGGAAGCGATAGTGGCTAAGGGAGTAAAGACTCCAGCGGAGGGGCTTACGATTAACCGCTCAACGGCGAAGAGGTGCTCACCCTCAAGTTGGGTCGCCCCCGTAGGAGCGGCACTATTGACCCATTCAATGAATTTGTCAAGGTCATCCGGGGTAGCGACCGAGATTGTCCGCGCATCAGTAAGAGTGCGCTTAGCCATCCCGCTGAGGACTCCGCCTGGCCCAAGTTCGGCGAAATCTTTACAGCCCAATTCGGACAAAGTGAGCAGGCAATGTTTCCAGCGCACGGGGCTCGACAATTGCGCTGAGAGCAAACTGGCCCACTCATCTCCGTGGTCGTGGGCGATGGCATCCACGTTGCTGATGACTGGTACTTCGGTATCGCGTGGAGCAGCACTTGCTATTGCGGTCCGCAAACGTTCGCGCGCAGGCATCATGAATGGGGTATGAAAAGCGCCGGAAACCGGAAGCGACATGGCTTTCTTTGCGCCAAGTTCTTTTGCAATTTCTGAGGCTCGTGCGACACCTGCTGCAGATCCAGCGATGACTACCTGACCTGGAGCATTGAAGTTAGCGACCCACACTTCGCTATCAGCGCGGCGGCAGGCAACTTCAACGAGTTCGTCATCGAGACCAAGAATGGCTGCCATCGTCCCAGGATTGGCTTGTCCGGCATCATGCATTGCGTCAGCTCTCTCACATACCAAACGCACACCATCATCAAAAGACAATGCGCCGGTAGCAGTGAGAGCGGTGTACTCACCAAGACTGTGCCCGGCGCAGAAACTGGGATCAAAACCGAGTCGTTCGACAGCATCCAAAACCATCAGACTGGACACAAAAGTTGTCAACTGCGCATTGCGCGTATCTTTCAACTCGTCGGCGTCTGCGTCAAGCAATAGTCGCGCTACATCGCGTCCCGAGACTTCTGATGCCTCGTCAACCAAATCCCAAGATTCATGATCCGCCCACGGACGACCCATGCCTGGGCGTTGAGATCCCTGACCTGGAAAAGTAAAAGCGAGCACCCCTAGAAGTTAGACGCTACGCACAAGGGAATCGGTGCTACCGATGGGTAACGGCGAAATCAGGTGATGATTGATGCGGGTGAAAAACGCATCTTGGGGCTAGTCTGATCGGGCGCCCCGGTGGCCCAACTGGCAGAGGCAGCGGTCTCAAACTCCGTACGGTGTGGGTTCGAATCCCACCCGGGGCACAACTTTTAAGGAAATCTTCTCTGAGGAGGGGATTTCTCGCGTATTTCGATCTGCCATCTACTTGTGGGTTCCGTAGGCTGATTTCCATGGGTCAACGACTTGTTGAACGGCGTTTACGAGAAACTTCAGCGCGCCTCAGAGCGCTCAAAGAAGAATTGGCTATCGTCGAAGAACAATTGGCGCATTTGAGTGACGACGCTGACGATAAAGCCCTTCGGTCCCTCGTCTCGGAGACCCCAGGTTCGGCCGTGGAATACCGTGAAGCCAGTTTGCACCGAGATGCAATGGTTCGCCATCGCCACAGTGTGGAGGTCAGTATTTCAGAATTACTCATCAAACAAGATCAGTTGCTCGGCAAAATCGGTCATTGAGGCTCAGACCTCGCAGAAGTGGTTGAATGAACATATGAGTATTCGTGTTGTCATTGCAGAGGATGAAGCGATTATTCGTCTGGACCTGCGTGAGACCCTTGAGGAAGAGGGCTATGAGGTCGTGGGTGAGGCCGGTCGAGGAGATCAGGCACTCAAACTGATTCGCGAACTTCAACCCGATCTAGCAATTCTCGATGTCAAGATGCCGGGTATGGATGGACTTGAAGTTGCTCGACAGGTGGGTGATGAAAGAATTTGTGGTGTCCTAGTCCTGACTGCTTTCAGCCAGCGGGAAATCATTGAGCAAGCTCGTGATGCCGGCGCTTTGGCTTTCCTTGTTAAGCCGTATCAGAAAAGTGATCTGATACCAGCTATGGAAATGGCTATTGCCCGCTTTCGGGAATTGCAGGCACTGAGTGAACAGAATGATGTTTTAGAAGAGAAGTTAGAAGCTCGCAAAATCATTGACAGAGCGAAGGGTCGCTTGATTGACGAGTTCGCTATGAAGGAGCAAGAGGCTTTTGCTTTTATCCAGCAAACGGCGATGACCGAGCGTTCACGTATGCGCGATGTGGCGGAGAAGATTTTGTCCGGAGAATTAAAGCCTTGAATCAAGCAGATAAGACACTTCTTGTTCTCGACGGAAACTCACTGACCTATCGAGCCTTCTATGGCATCCCGACGGACATGATCACAGCCAGTGGGCAAGTGACCAATGCCGTGTACGGAATGACATCTATGGTTTTGACCTTGCTCAAGGATCACCGTCCAGACGGAATCATTGTTGCCTTTGACCGACCTGAGCCGACATTTCGGCACATCGCTGAGCCCACTTATAAGGCGCAGCGCGAGGCCTCGCCCGATATTTTGCGGCAGCAAATGGGAATCGTCAAAGAACTCTTGACAGCAATGGGAATCGCCATCACCGAACTCGTTGGCTTTGAAGCAGATGATGTGATTGCAACGGTGGCTGATCAAGCCGTTGATGTTGGTTTTCGGGTGATCATTGTGACGGGCGATCGTGATAGCTATCAGTTGGTGCGTGACCCGCATGTGCGCGTTTTGTACAACAAACGCGGGGTGTCAGATTACGCGTTATATGACGAAGCAGGAATTCTTGAGCGAACTGGTGTGACTCCTGCTCAATATGTTGCCTACGCAGCATTGCGCGGTGATCCCAGCGACAATCTTCCAGGAGTGCCAGGGGTGGGCGAAAAAACTGCGGCAAAGTTGATTGCCACCTATGGTGGCTTGGACGGAATTTTTGCGCATGCGGATGCTCAGACCCCAAAACTGAGGGCTTCGCTGATTGAGAACGAAGAATTGGCGCGGAAAAATGAAGAACTTATGTCGCTGCGCCATGATGCACCGATTGATGTCGACTTGACTGCCTTAGCAGTCACTCCGAATCAAGCAGAGGTTCAGCGATTATTCGATTTTCTGGAATTTAAATCAATGGCGGGGCGTTTTCGCGAGGTGCAAAAGTTGCTCGGTCATTCTGCATCGGACACAGTCGCTGAAATTTCTTCGCAGACCGAAGATGTGCAGTATTTACTTGCCGCAGTCACAGTTGCTGTTGATGTCAGCGCGGTCCTTGAAGTTCTTGGAGAGGATCGCGTTGTCGATATAGCCGCCCAATGGGCAGGTGACGCTGGTCGTTCAGAGTTGCTAGGGATCTCCTTAAGCCATCACATTGAGCGGTTTTCAACGATGTGGATACCGAGTGCTCTTTTGCGTGAATCACGCATCTCTGCGGCTTTATCTCACTGCAAATTTAGGGCTCATGACGCTAAAGCCATGCTGCGTTCTTTGCTTGCTCTCGGTATTGACATGCAAGGTCTGGAGTTCGATACGGCAATCGCTGCTTATCTCATAGATCCTGCGCAAAGTCGTTACTCCTTAGTTGATTTAGTAGAGCGTTATTCCTCGGCGCGATTCCCTGAAGATGATCCGGCGACTACTGGGCAACTCGACTTGGGTGGGACTGCGATTGACGAATCGCAACGCGCCGGTCGTGATTGTTTAGCGATTGCACAAGTGACTCACGCCCTCACAGCGGCTTTGGAAACTCACGGCATGCTGACTCTTTACCAAGAGATGGAGAACCCTTTAGTGAGGGTCTTGGCGCGTATGGAGCATTTGGGCATTGCTGTTGATGGAGTGCAACTCAAAGCTATTGCCGCGCGTTTGACGGCTGAAGTGGGCGAGTTGTCTCTTGCCTTGCAGACCGTCGTCGGTCATCCGTTTAATACCAATTCACCCGCACAACTTGGCAAGATTTTATTCGAGGAACGTGGTCTGATTCCTCCAAGAAAAACCAAAACTGGTTATTCAACCGATGTGGCAACTTTGGAAAAATTGCGTGACTCGTGGCCTGAGTTTATTGATCCTTTGATGCGCTACCGCGAAGTAGAGAAACTCCGTGGAACATACGGTGAGGGCTTGTTGTCTGAGGTTGCTGCTGATGGAAGGATTCACGCAACTTTTAATCAGACGGTGACACGTACTGGGCGTCTATCAAGCGACCAGCCGAATTTGCACAATATTCCTGTGCGCACTGAGGAGGGCCGTATTTTTAGAACGGCATTTGTGCCATCGGCAGGATGCCGATTGATGGTGGCTGACTACAACCAAATTGAATTGCGTTGTATCGCCCACTTGGCTCAAGATCCAGGGTTGATCGCCGCATTCACTAGTGGTCAAGATGTTCATAGCGCGACAGCGGCTCGTGTTTTTGGAGTCGAAGAGTCGGCGGTGACACATGAACAGCGATCCAAAGCGAAGATGGTTTCCTATGGACTCGCTTACGGCATGGAAGCTTTCGGGCTCGGTCAACGCCTTGGTATTCGTACTGATGAGGCAGCATCTATTTTGGACGCCTACTTCGCTGCTTTCCCAAATGTTCAGTCCTATATGGATCACACGGTGGCGCAAGCCAAGAGTCGTGGATATACCGAGACACTTTTTGGGCGGAGACGGCGGATACCAGAACTTGACAGTTCTAATTTCCGCATCCGTCAAGCGGGAGAGCGTCAAGCGATGAACGCGGCGATTCAAGGATTGGCTGCCGATATTTTTAAAATCGCTTTGATTCGTATTGACCAAGCCCTGAGTGACTCAGTTTTGGCAAGTCGTCTCGTACTGCAGGTACACGACGAAGTTCTCGTGGAGTCCCCGTTGAACGAGGTGGAAGTTGTTGACGCGCTTGTCTTGCAGATCATGGAGCAAGCCACAAAACTTGATGTGCCACTGGCGGTCAATTCGGCATGGGGATCGACCTGGGCAGAGGCAAAGTCGTAGGGACTGTGAGCGACCACTGGTTTGAACCTGTCGCCCAACATATGGGTCGGGCATACCTGCGTTATTCATTTGCACAGGGCACGGTTCAAGAGATCGATTTCTTGATAGATGCCTTGTGCTTAACGCAAGGTCAAAGAGTTCTCGACGTGGGATGCGGTCCCGGTCGTCATAGTCACGAATTAGCGAGGCGCGGAATTCTTGTTCACGGAATTGATATCAGTCAGGAATTCATTGAAATCGCCCAGCAAGATGCCCCGGTCGGTGCCACCTTTGAGCGTTTGGATGCCAGAGATCTTCTGGAGTCAACGCATCTAGGGGACTTCGATGCAGTGATTTGCCTCTGTCAGGGTGCCTTTGGGCTGATGACCGCCAATGGTGATGACGAGTTGGTGGTCGCCGGAATGGCCCACTCCCTGAAAATCAACGGACGTGCGGCAATCAGCGCTTTCAACGCCTATTTTTCGGTCAAATATCATGAGGAGGCGGTTTTCGATGCTTCATCAGGGGTTTCTCATGAGGTGACCAAGGTTCGAAATGTTCATGGTGAGGAGATCCAAGTGGACCTCTGGACTGGGTGTTACACACCACGTGAACTGCGATTACTGATGACCAAGCATCGGTTAGACGTGGATTCCGTGTTCTCGGTAGAGCCTGGTGCCTATGGGCAAAATCCTCCTTCGGTTGAATCTGCCGAGTTTTTGGTTCTCGCTACTCGCCGCTGATCTGATCGGAGGAGCAGGGAATCGCAGCATTCATGAGGGAATCACCTGTTCAGGCTGGTAAGTTTGCAGGGTTCTGCCCTCGGGAGAACATGTCCCTGTCCCTCAACCTCACAGTTCATCTGAAAGCGAATATCCCTTGTCCGACACTCTGACCCCCGACTCGTCCACCTTCTCAGCAATGGGATCGACAGACGCAGACGGCAATTATGTTCCCCGCCAAATTACCGAAAACGATCTAGTTGGCACATTCGCCGACGCCATTGAAGGCACGATGGTCGAAGTCCTAGACGGTCAAGTCGTCTTTGGAATCGTCGTCAAGATTGACAAGGATGAAGTACTCCTTGATATTGGTTACAAGAGTGAAGGTGTTATTCCATCGCGTGAGTTAAGCATTCGCAACGATGTTGATCCCGGTGAAATCGTCAAATTGGGTGAGCGTGTGGAAGCTCTCGTTCTCACCAAAGAGGACAAAGAAGGTCGTTTGATTCTTTCCAAGAAGCGTGCTCAATACGAGCGTGCATGGGGAGATGTTGAGAAGAAGAAAGAAACCAACGAAATGGTTGAAGGCCTCGTTATTGAGGTCGTCAAGGGTGGACTCATCGTGGACATTGGTCTGCGCGGTTTCTTGCCCGCCTCGTTGGTTGAATTGCGTCGAGTCCGTGACCTATTGCCTTATGTCGGCAAGGTTCTTCAGACCAAAATCATTGAACTTGATAAGAATCGCAACAACGTGGTTCTTTCCCGTCGGGCGTACTTAGAAGAGAGTCAAAAAGAGGCCCGCGATGGCTTCCTGGTCAATCTCAAAGTTGGAGATGTCCGCGAGGGCGTCATTTCCAGCGTTGTGGCATTCGGTGCATTCGTTGACCTCGGTGGCATGGATGGACTCATTCACGTCAGCGAATTGTCGTGGAATCATGTCGATCACCCAGGTTCAGAAGTCGCTATTGGCGACAAGGTGACCGTCAAGGTACTTGAGATTGACAACGAGCGCGAGCGCATCAGTTTGTCCCGTAAGCAGACTCAGAAAGATCCTTGGGAAGTATTTGCTTCTGGACACGAAGTCGGACAACTCGTCTACGGTCGAGTGACAAAGTTGGTTCCTTTCGGTGGATTCGTTCAAGTCGGTGAGGGCATTGAAGGACTTGTACACATTTCTGAAATGAGTACTCAGCATGTTGAGGCCCCAGAACAAGTTGTCACGCCTGGTGAAGAACTGTGGGTCAAGATCATTGATCTCGATCTCGCTCGCCGCCGCATCAGCCTGAGTATTAAGCAAGCCGCTGAGGGTGGAGAACTTGCAGAGGAATACCGCAAGCACTTCGAAGTTGACGATCAGGGTAACTGGGCTGCTGGTGCCGATGATGCTTCTCGTGCAGCCACATGGTCAGAGTTTTACTCTGAAGGTGATGAGAAGAGCGCCGAAGTTGAAGTAGCGGTTGAGCCTGAGGCTTAATCAGCGAAACTTAATAATCCCCATTTTGATTCCCCTGATGACTGCTTGAGTGCGGTCTCTGGCGTCAATCTTTTCATAGATCGAAGCGAGATGGTTTTTCACTGTCTTTTGGCTGATGAATAAGCGTTCAGCGATCTCTGGTGTGGAAAGTCCGTCCGCCAGAAGTTGCAACACTTGTTCTTCTCGTTCAGTAATCACTTTTTCTTGATTCTCATGAGTGAACTGAGATTCCGTCAACAATGCGGCGGCTAAATCGGGGGAGAGAATCATGTCTCCGTCATGAGCTAAAAGTACGGCCTCAAGGACTTGGGAAAAACTTGAATCTTTTGTGACGTACCCGACTGCGCCAGCCTTGAGGGCACGGCGAACGATGTCGGTTTCGGTGTGCATCGTCAGCATCACAATTCGTTGACGGGCATCGGCATCGATGATGGCCTGAGTAGCGGCAATACCATCCCCCTCAGACATGGAGATGTCCATCAAAATAACGTCAGGACGAAGTGTGAGAGCTGCTGAGACCGCCCTCGTGCCGTCCGAAAAGTCTGCCACTACTTCGTGCCCCAATTCCTCGAACTGGCGCTTCAAGGAGTCCCGCAGAAGTTGATGGTCATCAACCAAGATCAGACGCACTACTCGGACTCACTCGCCGGCAGGTTGTACGGAACCTTCAGTGAAACAAGAGTCCCAATATCTGAGGGCGTAATTGGCGATTGAATATTCAATTCTGCTTCTATGGCGATAGCTCGTTCATGCATGCCGGTCAGACCAAATGAATCAGGGTTTGCATCGGATGCGTTGAAGCCCCGCCCATTGTCGGCTACGGACAGCAGAAGATGGTCTGCTCGGATGCGCCCTCGCACCTCCACCTGGGTGGCTTGCGAGTGACGTTCGGCGTTGAGCATCGCCTCTTTGATAATCAGCCACACTTCGTTCATCAACGCTGGATCAGGAGTCAATGCGTCTTTGAGGTCGGTGGTGACAAAGACCTTGATCTCAAGGGGTGAACGATTATTGATTCTGTCTGCTAACTCCTCAATCGCCGCGTCGATACTTGACCTTGAGTCCTCGCCGACTCGTATGTCAAAGAGCATTTCGCGGACTTCATTCAAGACAGTCGTAATGTGAGTACGCATCAAGCGGAGTTCTCGAACTTGTTCGGTGTCTGTTGATTTGCGACTCAGTCGGTCCAACTCAAAGCCAACAAAAGCCAAGGTGCTGCCTGTGCGATCGTGTAATTCGCGGGCGATGCGGCGACGTTCATCGTTAGCACCGCCGAGGCGCAAGCTTTTGAAAAGATTGGCGTTATCAACGGCCACACCTAAGGCGTCGGCTAACCCAGTTAGTACTTGCACTTCGCGATCAATATTGACTATTGAGCGCCATTCGCAGGCGATGATGCCGATGATTGTTCCCCGTGATCGAAGAGTGCTGTAGGCGCCGACGACTGCCTCTGTGGCGAAGCCCAAACTTTCTGCGTTGATTTCGCTACGAATACTGTTGTTCTGGTCAAGACAGAGAAGTGCGGCTGCTGGAATGTCATTCAACTCGAGTGGCGTAGGTGCAGCAGAACCTCGTCCGCGCACGGCCAAATATGTGTCGGTGTTATTCTGCTTCAGCAAAATTGTCGTGACGTCGGACTTGATGAGGAGTTGAACTTGCTCCACTGCTTGATCCAAGACGGTTTCGAGATGTA
>WLTJ01000044.1 GCA_009705435.1 Actinomycetota bacterium
AGGTGAGTGTCAGCAGCTTCTTCCCATTTACGAAAACGTGGGCAGGCGCGGGTGCAGGTCGTGCAACCCTTTTCACCGTGGATGCAATTGTCTAGACCGAGTTCTTCCTCAATATGGAATGGGATGTACTTGCCCTCTTCGTGCTCGTAGCCGATGACATCATGCGGGCAGGTGACGACGCAGCCAGCACAGCCAGTACACAGACCAGTGGTGATGACCTCCTCGTAGAGTTCTTTCCATTGATGTGTCCAACGTTCGGCTTTTACGGGTGCGGACTCAGTAACAGTCATGGCTTCTAATCTACGCTGAGAGGTGGTCATGATGGGTAGCCGAAACGGCAACTAATGACCGAAGAGTGATGGGAGACGAGTATGGGAATGATTGGCGAGCGGGTACTACGTACTGAAGATCCAGATTTGGTGATGGGCCGCGGCACATTTATTGACAACCTCGCATTGCCAGGTGCAACCCATGTGGTTTATGTCCGTTCCGCGATGGCCCATGCGCGTATCCGTGGCATCGACATCGCCGTGGCTCAAGACATGCCAGGGGTACTCGGAGTCTTTACTCACGCCGATGTAGTGGCCGATGGTTTGGGCCCACTGCCGATGGATATGCCGTTGTTGCCTGCCGGCATTCGCCGACCTGCTTTAGCCGATGGGACGGTTCGCTTCGTCGGCGAATTGATTGCCGCAGTGGTCGCTGAGTCTCGTGCACTCGCCGTTGATGCTGCCGAAGCGGTCTTTGTAGATTACGACGCACTTCCTGCTGTCGTTGATCCTGAAGAGGCGCTCACAAGTGATGTGTTGTTGTTCCCTGAACACGCAAGCAATGTGGTCGTTGAACTATCGGCGGGCCAAGAAGTTGATTTCAGTAGTTGCGAAGTGATTGTTGAATCACGAATTGTGAATCGCCGGATTGCCCCGAGCCCACTTGAGGGGCGCGTCAGCGCAAGTCGTTGGGAGGAAGCGGGGCCCGACGGCATTCGACGCCTCACTCATTGGCAGGCCTGCCAGGGAGCGCACCCGATTCGCAATCAACTCTGCGCATTTTACGAACTTCCACCCGAACAGATTCGGGTGATTACTCCTGACGTCGGTGGAGGTTTCGGTGCCAAGGCTTTTTTCTATCCTGAGGATTTATTGCTGCCGTGGTTAGCCAAGCGCGTTAATCGTCCAGTGCGCTACACCGAAAGTCGTACTGAAAGTATGAACGGTCTTGGACATGGTCGTGGGCAAATTCAAGATGTGCGCATTGGCGGAAATCGCGACGGCAAGATCACCGCTTACGAGATGAGGGTGATTCAAGAGTCTGGTGCGTACCCGCGTTTTGGAGCTTTCCTTCCGTTCATGACTGGACGTATGTTGACGGGCACCTATCACATACCGAACGCGTCAATGAAGTCTCGATCAGTGGTGACAAATACCGTGCCAACATTGGCTTATCGCGGTGCGGGCCGCCCCGAAGCGGCAGCAGCGATTGAGCGTGCTGTCGATATGTTCGCTGCCGAAATTGGTATGGATCCAGCAGAGGTTCGACGACGCAATCTCGTGGCTCAGGACCAATTTCCTTATACCAATGGGACGGGCACGGTATACGACAGTGGTGATTATCCGGGTGCTATGGAAAAGTTGCTCGTTGTTTCGCGATACGACGAATTGCGTGCTGAACAGCAGACTCGCCGTGAGAGTGGAGCGAACGTGCAACTCGGACTCGGACTTGCTGTATATGTCGAGATCACCGCCATGTCGGGTGGTGCCGAACTTGGCATTGTTGAAGTGATGAGTGGTGCCGATGGTGCGGTGCATGCCCAAGTGATCACGGGTACGACGCCATATGGACAGGGTCACCGCACAACATGGGCGATGTTGGTGAGCGATCGCCTCGGCATTCCCTTCGAGAACATTACGGTGGTTCACGGCGATACCGACCTGGTCCGCAGTGGTGAAATCACTGGTGGATCGCGCTCGGTACAAATCGGTGGCACCAATGTGTGGCGCGCTGCTGGAGTTGTTGTCGACAAAGCTCGTCAGATTGCTGCACGGCTCTTAGAGGCATCGGTTGAGGACATTGTTCTTGAAGATGGGCGTTTTCATGTCGCTGGTACACCCTCTGTCACGCGTTCGTGGACGGATGTGATTGCTACAGCAATGGCTATGGGTGAACGTTTGGATGGTGAAGGTGATTTCACTCAAGCATCTGGCACATTCCCCAGTGGCGCGCACCTCGCGGTAGTGGAAGTCGATATTGAGACTGGCAAAGTCAACCTGCGCGAGATGTTTGCGGTTGATGATGCAGGTTGCATCGTCAATACGTTGTTGGCCGAAGGTCAAGTTCATGGGGGACTAGCGCAAGGAATAGGGCAGGCGTTGTATGAAGAATTTATCTATGACGCCGATGGCAATCCGTTGACCGGAAACTTTGCAGACTACGGATTCCCCTCGGCTGCCGAAGTACCAAGTTTCGTGACGATTCACATGGAGTCGCCATCACCGATGAATGATCTTGGTGCCAAGGGGATTGGTGAGAGTGGAACTATTGGCGCCACGCCTGCTGTGCAGAATGCCGTCGTTGATGCCGTCAGCTATTTAGGGGTGCGCCATATTGATATGCCTTGTACGGCAGAGCGTGTATGGCAGGCCGTGCATAGTTGCTAGACGGCGTCAGATCCTTCTTCGCCAGTACGAATGCGGACAATGCGGTTGATATTGCTGACCCAAATTTTTCCGTCGCCGATTTTTCCAGTAGTAGCCGATGATTTGATTGCGTCCACGACGGCATCAACCTGTGAATCGTTGACGACAATCTCGAGTCGCACCTTAGGAACGAAATCAATGTTGTACTCGGCACCACGGTAGGTCTCAGTGTGACCACCTTGGCGTCCAAAGCCACGAACTTCGCTGACCGTGATTCCTTGAACGCCGATTGCTTTCAGGGCGTCTTTGACATCATCTAATTTGAATGGCTTCACAATTGCGGTGATGAGTTGCATAGGTTTCTTCTTTCTGTCTTTGTTGAATCGTACTACTCAGACCTGATAGGCAGTTTCAGCGTGCTGGCTTTGGTCAAGTCCGACCATTTCTTCGTCGTGCGTGACTCTGAGACCCATGGTCTTGTTGATGATGATCGCCACAATGTAGGTGACGCCGAAACTAAAGGCGAACACCGCGACCGAGGCCAGAAGTTGCTTGCCAAGCAGCGATGAGCCACCGCCGTTGAACAAACCATCGGCACCGAGCGAGTTGATTGTGGTGTCACTGAAGACACCGAGCAACAATGATCCGAGCAATCCACCGATTAAGTGCACGGCGATGACATCGAGACTGTCGTCAAATCCGAAACGATTTTTGAGCGCCAGACTTAAGTAACAAATTGCACCAGCAGCAAGTCCGATGAGTAACGCCGAAGAAGTACTCACGAATCCGGCACAAGGCGTAATGGCCACTAGTCCGGCAACTGCACCTGATACGGCCCCAAGAGTAGTGGCGTGTCCAGCCTTCAATTTCTCAATCAACAGCCAACCCAACATTGCTGAAGCCGCTGCGACGTGGGTATTCACAAGTGCTTGAGCGGCGAGCCCGTTGGCGGCCAATGCTGAACCAGCGTTGAAGCCGAACCAGCCGAACCACAAGATGCCCGTTCCAAGAACTGTGAACGGCAAGTTGTGTGGAGGCATGGCTTCACGGGGCCATCCCTTGCGAGGCTTCAAGATGAGAATGACAGCTAGTGCTGCTGCACCAGCATTGATGTGCACAACTGCGCCACCAGCAAAGTCCAGGGCACCTTCTTTAAAGAGCCAACCGTTGGGGCTAAATACCCAGTGCGCCACGGTTGGGTACACGAGAACTGCCCACACCCCGATGAGCACTGCATAAGCAGAAAACTTAAGACGATCAGCGGTTGCGCCGGTAATCAAAGCGGGAGTGATGATGGCAAACATCATTTGATAGCCCATGAACAAAATGGGCGGAATGGCAAGAGCAAATGCCCCCGTGTAGCCGGGGAGTTCCCCGACGGTGGTGATGTCTTTGAGGAAGGCGAAATCGAAGTTACCGATCCATCCGTTCGTTCCACCAAACGCCAAACTGAAGCCGACTGCGACCCACAGTACGGTGACGAGTCCCATCGCAAAAATGTTTTGTAGCAACATGCCTAAAACGTTTTTGCTGCGCACCATTCCTCCGTAGAAGAAGGCAAGTCCGGGGGTCATAAAGAGCACGAGGGCCGTGGAAACTAAAACCCATGCAACGGCACCGGAATCAATCGTGTAATTCATTTAGTTCTCCTAGTCAGTAGCGAAAATGAGTTATCGCTTCGGGGGGACGAGTCGACAACAGTGAAAAGATTAGGGAATCAAGGTTGCACAATTGTTTCGGCTATGTGAATGCCATGTGCGGATGCGAACGAGGCGGCTAACTTCTGCCACCCAGATCTTTCCGTCACCGATTTTCCCTGTGGCTGCTGACGCTTTGATGGCGGCGATGTTTCTCGGCTGTCCGAGAATTGGTACGGGAGTGTGAGCGCTTGGTTCGTTGAAGAAAAGTGCGAGATGGTCAGACGAGACCAGAAACGGCATCATCAAGCGCCGATCGATAATGCTCGCGAGCGGTGAGGGCGCAAAGAATATAAGCGGAGAGAGTGATGTACACATCGCCCACCGTCAACTCGGGTGGTACTGATGGGTCTGGTCCCTTGACAGCATCTTTCATTGATTCACTCAGTGACAAGATATGCATGATGTCGTCAAGCGACTCGGGCATCATCGTGGTTGCCACACGCAAAGCGTCGCGGCCATCATCAATGATCGAATCAATAAAGCAAGCAACGGCGACAATCTCTACGAGTCCAACACGGTCGATGGCACGACTCAGCATGGGGTCAAGACTGGGATCATCAAGATGTCGTTTAAGTTCATGAAGTGCCTGCAGGTGTCCATTTAAACCGTGATCACTGAAGTCAGGTTCGGCGCGATGGCGTTGCATGGCAATACCGACCTCGGGCACGCGCACCTCAACTTGGCGGCGGTCAATGGTTCGCCACCACTCGTCAGCATCATTGTTGAGCAGTTCGTCGAAGAGGTGCGAAGTATCAACCGATGTCCATGGCTCAAGAGGCACGCTGTTTTTCGACTCCTGGCGTTTGGCAAGTTTGAGACGCAAAAGTGGCGGAGTAATCAGCGTGGTCACAAGAACCATCAGCAAAAGTGCGCCGTACAACTCGTCATCAAGAATGCCTTTTGACAGTCCAATGGAGGCGAAGATCAATCCAACTTCACCGCGTGGAATCATCCCGATTCCAATGAGTAACTTGTCGCCGGGTGAGCGACCGATGCCAAAGCCTGCGACTAACTTGCCAATGATCGCTACCACAGTCAAGACCGTTGCCAAAGCCAAAACGCTCGGCTGGAACATGGCGTCAAGGTCAGCATTGATTCCGATGCTGGCGAAGAACACGGGAATAAAAATATGTCCGAGGGGATTGAGGCCTTCGGCGATGCGCTCATGTTGTTGGCTTCGGCCTACTGCCAAACCAGCCATGAAGGCACCGATGATGAAAGCCAATTTCGCTTGATTCGCTAGGAGTGAAAAAGCCAGCGTCAGAGCAAAGGAAATCGCCACGATGGTGGTTGAAGATTTTGCGACTCGGTCAATGCGAGTGAAGGCTTTCGGAATGACGTAGATCGCTAACAGACCAGTGATCACCAAGAAGCCGAGAGCTAATCCGATTGTTTCAAAGACCACGCTGGCACTGATCGAACCTTCAGTAACGACTTTGACGACGACGGTCAAGATAATGAGACCGAGGACATCATCGGCAACTGCCGCGCCCAACACGATGCGCGATTCACGCAACGCCAAAGCGCGTAGATCACCTAATACTCGTGCGGTAATTCCGACACTGGTGGCAGTGAGTGCTGCACCGATGAACAAAGAAATTTCGCCGCTCTCACCAAAGGCTGAAGCCACACCAAAGCCAGCAGCAAATGGAACTAACACCCCGATCAGCGCGACCAAGAGCGCAGGCTTGCCAACTTTCGCCATCTCACCGAGATCCATCTCGAGACCGACTTGAAAGAGCAGCAAGATCACGCCGATTTCGCCGAGCAATAACACCATGTTGGCGACATCAAGATTTTTGATGGGGTCGATCAAGCCGAGAGCGCTTGGGCCGATGATGATGCCGGCGATAATTTCGCCGAGGACCGCGGGGATTTTGATGAGTTCGGCAAGTTCGGCGGCCAGACGCGCAACGATGATGATGATCAACAGGTTGCCGAGTATCAGAGCGAGGTCATAACCCTCGGACGCAGACGCCATCAAACTCATTGGGTCAGGTTAGTGGTCATGGGGGATTCAGAAATGAAACTATTACGCCGCCGCGAGAACAGTCGCCTGCTCGAGGTTGTCAACATTGAGCATCCAACCGCGACCGCGCACAGTTCTGATGGAGTCTGGGCCAAGGGTTTTGCGGATGGAAACCAAGAGTGAGTCACAGCGTCGCTCATGGAGAGTGGTCATTCCTGCCAGACGGGCCAGTTCGCGACGGCTCACCACTCGCCCCGAACAACCGATTAAGGCTCGGAGGAGAGCCAACTCTTGGGTTCCAAGTGGAGCGTTGCTGGCAACTGGGGATACGTCCATGCGCTCAACTTTAGAAATCGAGGATTTCGCCTGTGTTCGCCCTTTGTGAACGGTGTGTGAACCGTTTTGAGCCCAAGTGACAGCGTCAGTGACACTTTTATCGTTGCTCGGGTTGGGGCGGAGTGGGCACCTGCGAGAGAATAAGAACATGGAACTCAGTTACCCCACAGAAGCCGAAGCCTTTCGTCACGAAATCCGTATCTGGTTGAAAGAGAATTTGCCCACTGGCTGGGGCGAGCCTGGGTTTGAACTCGTGGGTGAGGCGCGTAAGAAGTTTGTCGAAGAGTGGCCCGCCACTTTGTATGCCGGCGGTTGGATCTGCGCCACATGGCCAAAGGAATACGGCGGCAAAGGATTGACGACAATGCAGGGCGTCGTGTTGTCTGAAGAGTTCGCTGCGATGAAGGCGCCGTTGCGTGCCGACTTCTTTGGTGACACTTTGGTTGGACCAACTTTGTTGCAGTGGGGATCTGAAGAGCAAAAGAAAGAGTTCTTGCCGAACATCATGAATGGCACAACGCGTTGGTGCCAAGGGTTCAGTGAACCTAACTCTGGTTCCGACTTGGCATCGCTCAAGACTTCAGCGATTCTCGATGGCGATGAGTGGATCATCAATGGTCAAAAAGTGTGGACGACTGGTGGACATCATGCAGATTATTGCTTCTTGCTCACACGCACCGATCCTGATGCCCCGAAGCACAAAGGCATCTCCTATCTCTTAGTGCCGATGCGTCAAGAAGGTGTTGAAGTACGTGGCATTGTGCAGCCCGATGGAACGGCAGAATTCTGTGAGGTGTTTTTCACCAACGCACGCTGTCCGAAAGACAATGTCGTTGGTGGCGTGAACAACGGCTGGAAAGTCACGAACTCAACACTTGCTTTTGAACGTGGCATGAGTGCCACGACCGGCTATCGCCGTTTTGAAGAGGAATACAAGGCAATGGTGCGCGTGGCTACAAGCAACGGGGCCATTGAACAAGACGATATTCGTCAACGTTTAATGGAGTATTACACCAAGATTCAGATTCTGCGTTTCAACGGTTTGCGTTCATTGACTGCGACCTTGAATAACAGCAAAGATCTCGGTGTGATGGCTCTTGGTGCAACCAACAAAATGTTTTGGTCGGAAATGCATAAGGCAGCGATGGAATTGGCGCTTGATATTTTCGGTGCCCAAGCGATGCTGGTTGATGCTGGTCCTGAGACCGGTTCGTGGCCAGGTGTTGCGCGCGAGCGTCGTCGTGATGGTTATCTAGTGAGTCCGATGATGTCCGCGTTCTTCTTTAGTCGTTCGGAAACTATTTGGGGTGGAACCAGTCAGATTCAACGCAATATCGTTGGTGAGCGAGTGCTCGGTCTGCCCAAAGAACCTTCAGCGGGCTGATCTAGTTGATGTCGAGTTCGGCTGAGGCCGATCAACGTATGGTGACACCGCGCTTCTTATTAGTGACGGCGGCAACTTTGGCCTACTACACCTGCGTTGGAATTTTGATACCGACATTGCCAGTCTTCATTAAGAATGGTCTTGGCAGTGGCGAGGCCATGATTGGTGCATCGGCCGTTTTGTTTAGTGGTGCAGCGGTCTTGTTTCGACCACTCCTGACATGGGTCGGTAACCGCTGGGGTCGTCGCACAATGATGGTCTCAGGTTCTCTAGTGGCAACGGTGGCCGCTCTCGGCATGACCGTCGTGAACTCCACATGGCAACTGTTGCCTTTTCGTGCGTTGATGGGTGTTGGTGAGGCGGCACTCTTTGTCGGTGCGGCGATTTCGGTCGTTGAACTGAGTCCAGAAAATCGTAAGGCGGAGGCAGCGAGTTATCTCTCGGTTGCTGTCTTCGGTGGCTTATCGGTGGGACCAATCATTGGCGAGTTAGTGATGGGTGATGTTCCCGAAGGTGCGCGCGGATTGTCAGCGGGTCATTTCGATCGCGTGTTTGTTGTGACAGCCCTAGCCTCGTTGCTCGCTGCTGCGGTGTCCTTGACGGCGCCGGCATTTGTTGGCGCGAAACCAGAACGGATTCGCCGCAAGGTTTCCTGGTTTCATCCGCGATCATTGCGCCCGGGAATGATTCTTGCTTTGGGAATGGCGGCATGGACATCATTCACGAGTTTCGTTCCGACCTTTTCCAAGTCCATTGGACTAAGTGGTTCGGCGCGCTTCTTTACCGTGTACAGCATTTTGTGTTTAGTTCTTCGCCTCTTTGGTGCCAAAACTCCCGAGCGTCTAGGCCTGCGGCGAAGTGTCTGGATAGCGATGTCTTTTCTTTTATGTGGTGTGACATCGGTGGGTGTGTTGGGTAGCGAAATCGGCATCTGGATCGGGACAACATTTTTTGCTCTCGGTATTTCGTTTTTCTATCCCTCGCTATTGGCAATGGCTGTTGAAGGTAGTGAGTCCGATGAGCGAGTGGAAGTCGTGGCTAGTTTCACCAGTTTTTTTGAAATTGGTGGAGTGATCGGCGGATTGGCGCTTGGCTTGATCGGTCAGTTATTCGGCGAACGGTCCACATTCTTTGGTGGCATGGTATTTGCCGTTATGGGCTTGTTACTTCTGCGCGCCCCTTCAACTGACGGCCAGGAATGAGACACGATAAAACTAGGGTGATTATGAGAACAGGAATCGCCATGCGAAACACTGTTGTCACAGCGTGAGCGAATACTTCAAGAGCCTGTTCGCGGAG
>WLTJ01000045.1 GCA_009705435.1 Actinomycetota bacterium
CTGATCCCTCAGCAACTTTTGCTTCTTTCGCCCGACCAGGTCATATCTTTCCGCTGCGAGCACGCGAGGGTGGCGTTCTCAAGCGCGCCGGACATACCGAAGCCGCTGTTGACTTGGCACGCATGGCTGGTCTTCAACCAGCGGGGATCATTTGTGAAATCACCAATGAAGATGGCTCAATGTCGCGCCTGCCGCAACTCATTGAGTTTTGTCGAGAACACAACTTGTTGTTGTCGAGTATCGCCGAACTCATTAAATACCGCCGACACAACGAGAAATTGGTGACCCGCATGGGTCAAGCTCAGGTACCAACTGATTGGGGCAACTTCACTTGCACCGCGTTTCGTAGTGATATTGATGACACCGAGCATTTGGCTTTTTCTATGGGCGATGTTGAGGATGGACATCCCGTTCTTGTTCGCGTTCATAGTGAATGTCTCACGGGCGATGTGTTTGCCAGCCGACGTTGTGATTGTGGCCCACAACTCCAGTCCGCAATGGCGCTGATTGCAAGGGAGGGTCGCGGCATCGTGGTTTATCTTCGTGGTCACGAAGGTCGTGGCATTGGTATCGCTCATAAGATTCGTGCCTACTCGCTGCAAGATGGTGGTCTCGACACCGTGGATGCAAATACCGAGTTAGGTTTACCGATCGATAGTCGGGAATACGGTGTTGGCGCTCAAATCCTCGCAGATCTGGGTGCTCACAAACTTCGCCTGATCACCAATAACCCAGCGAAATATGGGGGAATTGAGGGTTATGGTCTTGAGGTTGTTGAGCGTGTCGCACTCAACCCAATACCAACAGAGGAAAATCTCAAGTATCTTCAAACCAAGCGCGATCGCATGGGTCACCTACTTGATCTGCCAGAGACAATTTCTTCAACACCGCAGGGGGCTCAGCCATGACGAGAATTCAGAGTAGTCAGACAATGCCAGACTCATTTGATGGGTCTGAATTGAGTATCGGCATCGTGTGCGCCCGATTCAACGACCATATTGTGAATGAGCTTCTCGCTGGGGCATTGCGTGGGCTGAAGCGTTGCAGCGTCGCAACCTCAAACATCGAAATAGTTTGGGTGCCTGGCGCATTTGAAGTTCCATTGGCAGCGATCAGTCTTGCCGCCTCTGGAAATTTTGATGCGATTGTGACCCTCGGCGCCGTCATTCGTGGAGATACTTCGCATTTCGAATTTGTAGCCGGGGAATGTGCCAGGGGTATCCAGAATGCCCAACTCGATACTGGCGTCCCAGTGATGTTCGGTGTCTTGACTGTTGAGAACAATCAACAAGCTATTGACCGCTCGGGACCCGGACTTGACAATAAGGGCGATGAGGCAGCGGTTGGCGCAGTCGAAATGGGTCTTCTGATCAATCAGATCGTTGCCACCTACCCAACCCTTGACTGAGTCGAATACTTCGCCGTGCATTGACTCTGCTGCGCCACATTGGTGCTAGCAGTGCCTCGCAAGTGGCCAAAAACATAGGAGGGTGACATGGGCCTCGGCCTCAGTCTCCTCGTAGCGGTGACGAGTTTCCTCGCCGCCCCATCGCTTGATCCCGATCCTCGTCGGGATTCACAATATTTAGAAACTCTGGTCTTCAATACCTCGTTATCCGTATTCATTGAGACCTTGCACAGCAAATCAGCAATGCTTGGATGGTTTGATCAATCAAGTGACCTTTGCTCAGCCCCGATCATTGGCAGCACTGGAAGAAGTTTTGATTTCACACAGGCTTGCGAACGACATGACTTCGCATACCGTAATTACAAACTTTTGGACATGAAATATTCCTGTTTCGCTCGTCTCCCTCAACATTTTTGCGGGCCAACGGCAGAACATTATGCACGGTGGTGGAATAGTGCCAACAAATTGCGGATTGACGAACGCTTTCGCTCCGACATGTTTGCTCACTGCGCCACACGTTCACTATGGGATCGCCCGATCTGTCGTGCTTGGGCGCACGTTTTTTATCGCGCAGTTCGTTTCTTTAACTGACTGTCGCACTCATTCACTGTCAGGGCAATACCCGAGAGAACTTAATGGACATTACTTCCGAGAGAAATTCTCTTGCCATTCCCCACCCGCGTTCAACCTCTGTGAAACCCGCCCGTTCAGCGGTTTTGCATGAAGCAATATTGTCTTGAGCGACGTGGGCGACCAGTGACCGAATGTTGTCCTCAGGTTTGATTGTTGCAATTAGTAATCTGATGCCCGAGGCTGCCGCACCCATGCCCCGACCCCAAGGGGCTACCCAATAACCAATCTCGGCCTCACCTGTCACCTGATCAATTGCGTGAATACTCACTAATCCCAGAGGCGTCAACGTATCGGGATCTTCGATCACCATCGTCACATATCCGGGCTCTTCTTCGACAAACCACTCCGCATCTTCAAGCGAATATGGCCGGGGCACCCTGGTCCAACGTTGGATACTTTCATCCTGACAGGCCTCAAAAATCCAAGCAATGTCTTCAAAATCCAACCTGCGTAACTGGAACATACTCATCAGATCATCTACCAATTCGGCAGTTCAAGAACTTCTACCCGATGCAAAACACACAACAGTTCATGCAAGATTCGCGCCGTAGCGCCCCATACAGTTTCATCATCAAGATGAAAGAAAAACATTGGGCGTTTACTTGATAAATCCGCTGTCGAGAATGACCACCACTCCCAGGAAAAAGTATCACTACGTACAAGTTCTGCTAGTGGCACCCACACCGCTCGCTCAACTTCCGAATCACAGAGCGTCAGTTCAGCTTTATATTCAACTGAAGCCACAATCGGAACAATATAACTGCGACTGACAAATGTTGATAGTGGGCTCAATCGACCATGAACGGTGATGAGTGAAGAATCAATTCCGACCTCTTCGTGCGTTTCTCTTAATGCAGCCTCAATAATACTTTCGCCTTCTTCAACTCGCCCTCCAGGAAAACTCATCTCGCCACTGTGATTGTTGAGTGACGATGAACGGCGAGTGAGTAACACTTCCGCACCATTTGGGCCAGGTGTCAATAACGCCAACACTGAGGAAATCCGCTCATCAGGTCGCGGGGAGGAAATGGCACCTAATGGTTCAGCGCGATCCATCACAGTGCTAATCAAAGAGCCCAGAGAAAACTCAACTGAGTGATCGGCCCACAGTGGCTTTCCTGCATCTTGGCGAGAGTGCGGAGTAGGAATACGTTGGGCGCCCCCCGCACGACGCATGGAACCTGTCGTCATGATGAATCAGGTGGCTGGAGTTGGCTTCCAACCAGAGGTTTGTAGTTCTTTCAAGATCTCTGCAAGTCCAGCCTTTTTCATATTGGTCATTGTCTTGCCAGGCGCTTCGTCTCCACGCTCCCATTCATCCCATGCACTTAAGATCTTGTTCAGGTCAGCGGCGGGACGTTCAAAGGTGGAGGACATAGCAAGAGTTTACGCCACCAAATGAGAAAGCCTCAGTCAAAGAGGTCTTGAGCTTTGGCGCGACCATCGCTCCAGCGCATATCAATTGATGAGTTCTCAAATCGTTCGCGTCCGACTAGATGATGAATCTGGCGAACGATAGCCCGAACTTTCTTGTGCGTGAATTTCTCACAAAAGATGACGTGCATCGGGGTCTCCATGGAGATACTCGTCTGCGCAATGAGCAATGAGAAAAGCGCCTCATGGTTCGTGACCGCTTCAAACAGTCTTGCCGTCCCATCAAAATCCACGATTTCCACTCGCCCACCCTTGAGCACCGTCGCCGCATACGAACCCGTCCCGATGGCATCGGTCCAGATCACCACTCCAACACCCTCACCCAACTGCACTCGTCGCGGTTTGACCGCACCTTTATCAGTGCCTTTATGTGGGGTTTTGAGGATCTTGTTTTTCATAGTTCCTTCTCACGTCTCTTTTAGTTGGCGAGTCTTATCACGAATTTTACTTGCCAGGGTTCCCGCACTTCGCCCCGCTATGCGGCTGAACTCGTCGGCCTTACCGTCGGGTGTTACCGACATCTCCTGCTTAGTGCGCTGCACTTTGGGTGAATAGTTGGTTTGGGTGATGACGATGGCCAGCACCAGAACAATCATCACTTGCACAAGGCGTGTGGCGTTATCGAGGTTTGGTGCCGCGCAAGAAACGACAGCAATAGCCAAGACCGTGTAGTCAAGCATGCGATGAAGTCGGCGATTCACCCACCGAAATGCGCCGAAAGGAGCATCCACGACAGCCGTATTGACGATGATCAGTAGACCAACGATCACTGGCACGATTGGTTCGCTGCTTTGCAGACCGGTGGCCAGCAGTGCTCCACCCACGATGTACTCGGCCAATTGGTGCAACCAAAATGGACGCTTTGTTGCAGAAGGCATAAGGACAGACTAGTTGGCAGATTCGTCTCACATCAGAAGAGTCATCCAAGTCGCAATGACGCCGAAGCGTGAATTGCAAAGGCCGGTGGATTTCTCCACCGGCCTTTCACATTTCATTGCGTTGCAGTAGTCGTAGTGCGACCCTCAGGTCACATCATTCCGCCCATGCCACCCATACCGCCAGGCATTCCGCCGCCCATGCCTCCGCCAGCGCCGCCCTTTTCAGGCTTGTCGACGACGAGACATTCAGTGGTCAGAACCAACGCTGCAATGGAACCAGCGTTCTGCAAGGCAGCACGCGTGACCTTTGCTGGGTCGATGATGCCGGCCTTGACAAGGTCAACATATTCACCAGTCGCGGCATTGAGTCCGATGGAACCAGTCTCTGCTTCAACTCGCTGCACCACAAGGGCGCCTTCCATGCCGGCATTGTCGGCGATATTGCGAGCTGGAGCATCAAGGGCTTCCCACACGGTGCGAGCACCAGTGGCCTCATCGCCAGTCAACGAATCGACGACTGCTTTGACCGCAGCACGGGCACGCAATAATGCGGTTCCGCCACCAGGCACAACGCCCTCTTCGATCGCTGCACGAGTCGCCGAAATGGCGTCTTCGATGCGGTGCTTCTTTTCCTTGAGCTCAACCTCGGTGGCTGCGCCAACCTTGATCAAGGCCACGCCGCCAGCCAACTTGGCCAAACGCTCTTGCAGTTTTTCACGATCCCAGTCGGAATCTGTGTTTTCGATTTCGGCTTTGATCTGATTGATGCGACCTTCAACGTCAGACTTTTCTCCAGCACCATCAACAATGGTGGTTTCGTCTTTAGTCACGATGACGCGCTTGGCTCGACCGAGAAGATCAAGAGTGATGTTCTCCAACTTCAAGCCGATTTCTTCGCTGATGACCTGGCCACCAGTGAGCACGGCCATGTCTTGCAACATTGCCTTACGACGATCGCCAAAACCAGGAGCCTTGACTGCGACCGAGGTAAATGTGCCACGGATCTTGTTCACCACGAGAGTGGCCAAGGCTTCGCCCTCAATATCTTCAGCGATGATGACCAGCGATTTGCCCGTCTTCATCACTGCTTCGAGTGCTGGCAAAAGCGCCTGAACGGTGGAGATCTTCGAGCCGTACAACAGAATGTAAGCATCGTCGATGACGGCTTCTTGACGCTCAGCATCGGTCACGAAGTACGGCGACAAGTAACCCTTGTCGAACAACATGCCCTCAGTGAAGTCGAGTTCAATACCGAAAGTGTTGCTCTCTTCAACGGTGACAACGCCGTCTTTACCGACTTTGTCAATGGCATCAGCGATGACATTGCCGATAGCCGAGTCAGCAGCCGAGATGGTTGCAACGCTGGCGATCTGAGCCTTGTCTTCAACCTTCTGCGACAACTGCTTGATGCTTTCAACAGCAGCTGCAATCGCTTTTTCGATACCTTTTTTGAGACCCATCGGGTTTGCGCCAGCGGTGACGTTACGCAGACCGAAGTGCACCATCGCCTGTGCGAGCACAGTTGCGGTGGTGGTGCCGTCGCCGGCCACATCGTTGGTCTTCGTAGCAACTTCCTTCACCAACTGAGCACCCATATTTTCAAATGGGTCTTCCAGTTCGATCTCTTTAGCGATGGACACACCGTCGTTCGTGATGGTGGGTGCACCGAATTTCTTATCAAGCACAACGTTGCGACCTTTTGGTCCGAGAGTTACTCGAACGGCATCGGCCAACTTGTTGACGCCTGCTTCGAGGGCGCGACGCGCTTCCTCGTCAAATTTCAGCAGTTTCGACATGTGTTACAACCTCACTTGCCGACGATGGCAAGAACGTCACGGCTGGTGAGGATCAAAAGATCTGCACTCTCAACAGTGACTTCGGTGCCGCCGTACTTGGAGTACAACACGGTGTCGCCTACTTTGATGTCGAGTGGGTGGTGCTTTCCAGCATCGTCACTCCAGCGACCGGGTCCAACTGCGAGGACGACGCCTTGCTGTGGCTTTTCTTTGGCGGTATCGGGGATGATGAATCCGGAAGCAGTGCGCTCCTCGGCTTCATTGGGCCGTACCACGATGCGATCATCGAGGGGCTTCAGGTTCATGATTCAAGCCTCCGTGGCTAGATAGTTGGGTTGATAGTTGGTGGCAAGGGCGAGTTAGCACTCACACCTGCCGAGTGCCAATGCTATGGGGATGCCTGCGCCTTAGCAACCGCCCGCGCCCCCAACAGGGCCGAAAAGTTACTCTGCTCGCCCCTAGCCCAACCTGTGCCCCAAACCTGCACAAATTTCCTGCAGACGCTCAATCGGAAGGCCAATAATGGCATCTAAGGACCCGTCAAAACGGTCAACAAAGAGAGCTCCACCTCCCTGAATCGCATATGCCCCGGCCTTATCACTGGGCTCACCCGTTGCCACATAGTCGGCAATCTGGGTTTCAGTCAGAGTTCTAAACCACACTCGTGAGGTCACTACCTCGACATGGCCCTGCCACTCGACTCCGCGACATCCTGGCCCCGCCACCGCTACGGCAAGACCCGTATGAACCCTATGCTCGCGACCACTCAATGATCTCAGCATCGCCACTGCTTGATGATTGTCATCGGGTTTACCCAAAATTTCTTCGTCAATCTCAACTGTGGTGTCAGCGGCGATCACAATCGTGCCAACTCCCACTGCCCCGGCGGACCGCATCACAGCATCGAGTTTTGTTGCCGCTAATCGGCGTACATATTCCTGCGCTATTTCTCCATGCAGTACCGATTCATCAATATCAGGTGCCAACACCCGCGGTTCAATGCCAACCGCACGCAGCAACTCAAGACGACGCGGGGAACCAGATCCAAGGATGATGCCCACTAGAGAAAGAATCCGTTCATCCGCCGGAGACCGCCATCACATCGTTGTCATCGGGTACGACCATGTCGTTCAAACAACCTCGATATCCATCAGGTAGAGACACCCGAATCGGACCACTTGTTTTGCCACGACGCAAATATTCGCCGCCCTCAACAACGGTTAAATGACTTCCGTGAATGGAGACCATCTCGTCGAGTAAATCGTCGATAGCAAGGATTGAGTCAGCCGTTGCGAGGCGATGACGAATCTCGCCACCGACAGGGAAACCAGTGAGATACCACGACACGTGTTTACGAAAATCGCGAACACCTCGAGTTGAACCAATATCGTCAGCCCCGAAATGTTCAGCCAGTGAACGCACATGACGCTTCATCACTTCGACAACAAAACCAAGATTTCGTGGAGGCAGAACCTCACCACCTGCGAATGCGGCGACAAGGTCGGCGAACAACCATGGTCGACCGAGGCAACCACGACCAATGACAACGCCGTCGCATCCCGTGGCCTCAATCATCCGCAGTGCATCGCTGGCCGTCCAGATGTCTCCGTTACCCAAAACAGGAATTGATGTCACAGCCTGCTTCAATTCTGCGATCGCATCCCAACGCGCAGTACCGCTGTAATGCTGTTCGGCAGTTCGCGCGTGAAGGGCGATTGATGCAATGCCTTCTTCTTCAGCAATCAGTCCGGTGTGCAGATAAGTAATCAGGTCTTCATCAATACCGATGCGAAACTTTGCCGTCACGGGGATGCCATATGGCGCCGCGGCCTTGACCGCACCGCGCATAATCGCGCGCAACAAATTTGGTTTGGCGGGTACTGCCGCCCCACCACCTTTGCGCGTCACTTTGGCTACTGGGCAACCAAAGTTCATATCAATATGATCCACGGCTCCAGCCTCACCGAGTTTTGTCACGGCCCGCGCCAACATCACTGGGTCGCTGCCATATAACTGCAAACTTCGCGGAGACTCGTCAGCAGCGAAAGTGACCATCCGTTCCGTCTTGGCGCTGCCGTGTACCAATGCTGTGGCCATCACCATCTCATTGACATACATCAGGCCAGGGGCAAACTCGCGACACAAGGTCCTGAAAGGCGCATTCGTCACACCCGCCATGGGTGCCAAAACAATCGGCGATGAAAAAGCCAGATGACCAATTTTCAGGGGTTTCAAGGGAAGAGTCATTGATTCAATTCTTTCCTCGTGCCCAACTTGAATCAAGCAATGGCAAACGTAGATTTGGAAACGCTCCACTATCGAGAGTTGTTGAACCATCACTGCGCAAGCGATACCACGCCGCACTGCCAATCATCGCCGCGTTATCAGTGCACATCGCCCGACTTGGTACCAACCCCCGCCGCCCGTCGCTCTCGCACATCTCCATGAAGCGTGTGCGCAACAAAGAGTTTGCCGCTACCCCTCCACCGAGAACCAAACCTTTTGCACCAATGAGATCCGCGGCCTTACGTGATTTACTGACCAAGACATCCACGACAGCCTCTTGAAAGCAAGCGGCCACATCGGCGGTGTTAGCCGCAGGGTTATTGCGCACATAGTTGATCACAGATGTTTTCAATCCGCTGAAACTGAAATCTAAGCCATCGTGCATCATCGCTCTCGGAAAACTCACCGCTTGCGGATCACCAGTGCGGGCAATGGCATCAATCGCTGGTCCACCTGGATATTCGAGCCCGAGAAAACGCGCCACTTTGTCAAAGGCTTCGCCAGCGGCATCATCAATTGTGCGACCCAACAACTTGTATTGACCATGACCACGCATCTCAATGAGCATCGTGTGACCACCCGATACGAGTAGCACTACTAACGGCATCTCTAAGGTTGGGTCTTCCAACAAACCCGCATAGAGGTGGGCCTCAAGGTGATTCACGCCGATGTAGGGAACCTCCCACGTGA
>WLTJ01000046.1 GCA_009705435.1 Actinomycetota bacterium
ACCAAGCGAGCCTTTGAACAGTTGTCGGCAGTGACTGCCGGTGTCAAAGATGTGCGCGAGGTTATTGATGCAGCGCGTCAGCGCCTCGGGAGACACGGTCAGGGAACTATCTTGTTCCTCGATGAAATTCATCGATTTTCGAAATCACAGCAGGATGCTTTGTTGCCTGCCGTTGAAGAAGGAACACTCACCCTCATCGGCGCCACTACGGAGAATCCCTTTTTCGAAGTGAACGCTCCACTGCGTTCCAGGAGCACCCTATTTCGCCTAGAACCTTTAAGCGGCGAGGCGATGAGGACTTTAATCACGCGGGGATTGTTAGCCCTTGACACGACGGCCACTCAGGAGGCGCAAGAACTGTTGGCCGACCGATCGGCGGGGGATGGGCGCCAAGTATTGACTTCCTTAGAGGTAGCAGTCGCCCTTGCTCACCCAAACGCTGTCACTCTTGAGCATGCAGAGTCTGCTCTTGGAACAAGCGCCTTGCGGTATGGACGCGATGATCATTATGACGTCGTCAGCGCCTTTATCAAGAGCATGCGCGGGAGTGACCCACAGGCGGCTACGTATTATTTGGGACGCATGCTTGAAGCCGGTGAGGCGGCGCGTTTTATCGCCCGTCGGATGATCATTTTCGCTAGCGAAGATATCGGGCTAGCCGATCCCACTGCTCTGCTCGTCGCAGTAGCGGCAGCTCAAGCCGTTGAACATGTAGGTCTGCCCGAGGCTTCACTCAACCTCTCACACGCCGTCATCCATTTGGCCACCGCCCCCAAAAGCAACAGAGCCGCAGTGGCAATCTGGGGTGTCCAAACCGATATCCGCAACGGCGCCGTCGGTGAAGTACCAGCACATTTACGAGATGCACACTATTCGGGAGCAACCACACTTGGACACGGAAGCGAATACGACTACCCTCATGATGATCCGAGAGGTTGGGTTGAACAGCAATATCTTCCACACGGACTCACGGACAGACGTTGGTACGAGCCGAGTGAACATGGTCAAGAAAAAGAAGTCGCACAACGGATGAAGCAACGTCATGACAAACCCAACAACACACCCTCAACACCGAAGGACGCATCATGACTGCAGGTGATTTAGCTCTTATTTTGGCCGCCACACTTTTGGCCTTTGGCTTCGCGGCGCTCATCGTTGTTTTGTTACGTGTTCTTGACACTCTGCGCATCTTGCGCTCAGAAGTCGATCTGCTGAGGCGCGAAACTGGTCCGTTGCTTTCAGAGCTTCGCACATCAACACAAGAAGCTCGTTTCGCTGTCAATGAAGCACGTGATGACCTTCATCGTTTTGATCGAGTTCTAGGTTCCGCCGAAGCGATCACAGATGCTGTCTCAGGCACGGGACGAGTCACACGTATGGCCTTATCCACTCCGTTCATCAAAGTGGCATCTTTCATTACTGGCACCACTCGCGTATTCAAGAAGCTCAGCGCAAAGAATCGCTCAAAGACCGTCTTATCCGTCGTCCCTTCATCGCTCTCGGAACCTTCGCACACTGTCAGGAAAGTCCAATGATCAAAAGATTGATCTGGTTTGTGTCTGGCGTTGTGGCTGGAATCAGTGGAGTGCTTTTTGCAGGTAAGCGCGTCAAACGGAGCGTCACGAGTTTCACCCCCATCAAAGTTGCACAACGAGCAACACAGACCACACGCTCTCGTTTGAACTCCGTCGGTGACGCATTTCGTGAAGGTCGAGACGCCATGCGAGATAAAGAATTTGAAATGAAGGCCAAGCGCGATGGGCGAGTTGAGTCCTTTGATCAACAAGGGCCGATACGACCTCTCCAACAAGGCGATGAATTACTGGTTGATGGTCAGAGAATTGAGCCGGGTCGGGTCATTGTGCTGCGAGAAGAAATGCGTCAAGGTCGAACTAGACGCCAGAAACATAGTCGCCAACGTCCATAATCCAAAGCACTTTCTACGACTTGCATGGCTGCGATCATGGGGCGCAAGAACTCCATTCCTCAGAGATTGAGATATCTCCGAGGACTTCAAGTCCGGTATTTTTACGGCCCCAACCTGCTGAAATGAGAGCCACGGCAGAACCCCTCCACGCCACATCACCTTTTGCATGCTCATGGCGAACTTCAAGATCAAAACCATGAGGCGTCAGAAGCCATTCACCGACACCATCGGTGCAGTGTAAATGTAGTGAACCTCGAGGAAGTTCTCTCTGATTGCGCTTCGCCCAAAAGGGCAACATCTCGAGATACAACTCATCAATACCATCACAGGCGACATCACGATTCATTGACACTTCAAGACCCAAGGCTCTTTGCAGATCACATAGATGCATCGCACTCTCATGTGCCATACGCCGAAAATAAAAATTCGCCGTCTCATGGGAAGACCATGTCCAAATCTTTTCATCAGGCGATACCCCCGAAAGCGACTCAATAACAGAGTCACAACGTTCAGCGAACCAGGATAAGACTCCGTCTTGATCAGGGGCTTGTGCTTCTGACCCTGGCCCAACCCGAACGAGGGAACGGGGGACGACCACAGCATCAACCATGGCGAATACTTTCCCGATATGAGAGATCAAGTCGTGAACGGTCCAACCTGGGCAATCTGGCACTTGCCGCTCAAGATTGTTCACACTGAGTAGTTGCAAGTCGTGGATCGAGGCACTCAAAGACTGCATGTACTGCGATGAAGAGAGGGTATGCATGTCACTCAGATTAGTTCTTCAAAAAGGTGAGTGCGTGCGGTACTAGCAATAATGGCGCTGTACTACTTTAGAATTGCGTCTACAACGATTTGGAGTTCTTATGAATGAGCCTGACAACGAAATGCCTGCCATTGATCCAGCAGTGATCGAGAACCTACAAGAGGTCGTGAGTCAATTGCGAGAATCGGTGAGCAGACTTGACGATGTCGCCATGGATGTCCTACGTTCGGCTTATTCACGTCGCGAGGGGAGACCTGCGATTGATAAAACTATTACTCAGGCCCGCCGAGCCATAGAGAAAGCAATCCATTTGATTGACATTGACGGTCACTCTTAAAACGTCTGCGCCTTGTCACTCAGTGCCACTAACAGCTCGTCAAAACTTTTTTGGAAAGAGAGCACTCCCTCATCCTCAAGTTGGCGAGCCACATCATCCATGTCAACTCCTACATCGCTCAGTGCGGCCCACACTTGGCGACTCTCGTGCACATTTTGATCAATCGTTGTGCGCAGGGTTCCGTGATCAGCGAAGGCTTCCAAAGTTGTGTCAGGCAGAGTATTCACTGAGTCGTGACCAATCAATTCGTCGACATACAAGGTGTCCGGGTAACTGGGGTTTTTCGTACTCGTTGATGCCCACAAGGGTCGCTGAACTGCTGCGCCTTGTTTCGCCAACATCTCCCAACGCGTCCCACTAAACGTCGCTCTGAATCGGTCATATGCCAGTTTCGCTTGCGCCACAGCGGCACGGCCCCGCAGTGCCAAGGCAGTGGGAGTCCCTATGACATCAAGTCGTTTATCAACTTCGGCGTCAACACGGCTGATGAAAAATGAGGCCACACTAGAGATCCCATTGATACTCAAACCGGCATCTAGGCGTTTCTCAAGGCCCAAAATATAGGCATCCATCACTTTTTGGTAACGATCCAAACTGAAGATCAAGGTGACGTTGACATTGCGACCAGCAGCAATCATCGATTGCACTGATTCAAGGCACGGCACAGTGGCGGGAATCTTGATCATCAAATGTGGGCGTGAAACTGTTTCCCAAAGGTGCTGACCTGCCAAGAGAGTTGCGCTGTGATCATGGGCGAGATTCGGGTCCACCTCGACGCTGACAAATCCGTCCCCACCATTGCTATTTGTGTAGACAGATTCAAAAACGTCCAGGGCACCATGAATATCCTGAAGCACCATTGCCCAGTAACAATCGATAATGGAATTGTCTGCTGAGATCAGAGAGCGAAATTGCTCGTCATAGTCAGCAGAGCCTTGAATCGCTTTTTGAAAAATAGTTGGATTCGATGTCAAACCCCGAATGCCCGCATCGCGAATAGTTGCTAAATCCCCAGAGGTAATGAGACTGCGCTTTAAATTGTCGAGCCATGGACTTTGTCCATAATCACCATGCAAGCGAATCAAACGATCTGTGGAAACCATTCCTCAAGCGTGGCAGATAGAGCGCCGTTGAGCGCGCACCGGTCAACGTTGCAGCAGTTTTTTAACGGCCGAAACCACGTTCAAGGGGTTAATCCCAAGACGATCGAGCGCCTCCGAACCTGGCGCACTTGCGCCAAAACGATCAATGCCGACACACGAGTCAGCAAAGAGCTGCCAACCAAAGGTCGCACCCGCTTCCACAGAGACGGTCTCCACATCTCCTGGAAGGATTTTGTCTGCTTCGACTGGGTTTGTAGCCCGAAATGCTGCAAAACGGTCCCAGGAGGGCAAGGAAACAACTTGGGCATCAATACCCATTGCCAGCAAATCATCGGCGGCCTGCAGGGCCACATGAAGTTCACTTCCAGTAGCCACAATGACGACATCGGCTTTGCCAGCGGGCTGACGAACGATACCCGCCCCATGTGCAACCGCTGACCCATCGGTCAGAACGGGTAGGTTCTGTCGGCTCAAAATGAGTGCTGTCGGACCATCATGCTCAAATGCAAACCGAACCGCTTGGGCAGTCTCATTTGCATCACATGGGCGTATCACCTGCAAGTCAGGTATCGCTCGCAAAGCTGCAAGGTGTTCAATTGGTTGATGAGTCGGTCCATCTTCACCAACGCCAACGGAGTCGTGACTGAACACGAATAAACATTTTGCTTTCGAGAGTGCCGCCAGCCGAATGGGTGGCTTCATGTAATCGAAGAATACAAAGAAGGTTCCGCCAATGGGATACACCCCACCGTGCAAGGCCATTCCCACCATCGCCGAACCCATGGCATGCTCACGCACCCCGTAATACACCTGCCGTCCTTGAGGATTCTCTGCAGACATTGGAGTCTGCCCAGAGAGTTTCGTCCCCGTATTTCCTGTGAGGTCCGCCGAACCAGAAACAAGTCCTGGCTGCTTCGGCAACACCGCGTCAAATACCTTTTGCACCGCAACTCGAGTCGCGATTGATTCGCCGAGTGCGAAATTTGGCAATGCGTCTTGCCAGTCCCTGAGGCCACCGTTCCACGCCGCGGTCCACTCTTGCTTCAGTGGACTGGCCTCAAGACGCCCTTCCCAGGCCAAACGCTGTTGCGCCCCTCGAACTTTTGCTGATTCGCGGCAGGCAGCCACGACGTCCAAAGGAGCCCAAAAAGACTCGTCGGGGATATTCATCGCCTGCTTCGTACGCGTCACGTGTTCGGCGTTGAAAGGGTTGCCGTGTGCTTCGTGTTTGCCTGTCCAGTCCGGTGAAGGAAAACCGACTTGGGTGCGCAGGATCAATAACTTTGGTCGATCGTCATTTGATTCACGAGCTACCGTGAGGGCGGATTCCAGTGCATCTAAATCGTCACCGATCGCTCCAAGGTTACTGACCGACCAGCCGTAGCTAGAAAAACGCAGTGCGACATCGTCGCTGCAGGACAAGTTGGTCCCGCCATCGATCGTGATTTGGTTGTCGTCAAAAACGACAATCAAACGACCAAGTTTCTGATGCCCAGCCAACGAAGCTGCTTCATGGCTGACACCTTCCATGAGGCATCCATCTCCAGCCACAACATATGTATGGTGGTCACAGACCTCTGTACCGAATCGCGCTCGAAGATGCCGTTCGGCCAACGCCAAACCAACTCCGTTGGCAAATCCTTGACCGAGTGGTCCAGTCGTCACTTCGACGCCTGCGGTATGACCCCGCTCGGGGTGACCAGGGGTCGCTGAGCCCCATTGGCGAAAGGCTTGGATATCTGACATTTCCAAGCCATAGCCCTGCAAAAAGAGCATTGAGTATTGCAAAATCGAAGCGTGCCCCGCCGACAATATAAATCGGTCGCGATCGGGCCACAGGGAATCAGTGGGGTCGTGTTTCATGACCCGGCTGTAGAGCACATGTGCCAGCGGTGCCAATGCCATTGCCGTACCTTGATGTCCGCTTTTGGCTTTCAGCGGTGCGTCCATGGCAAACCCACGGGCGATATTTACTGCAGCGGTGTCAAGAGCAAGAGTTAAGTGAGTCGGCACACTCCGACTGTAACCGCCAGGAGCCTCAGCAAAGGAAGGCGAAACTCAGGCGGGAGGCAACAATGTGAAAGGAACTAAATGCCAAGGTCCTTTATCAACCCTGCAGTGTGCGAAAATTTGCCCATATTCGGTGAAATCAAGTTCACCTTTGACTAGTCGGTATGTGAACTTTCCGGGGTCAACAGTAAAGGGACTGACATTACGTCCGATGATCGGATCATCTTCACCTTCTCCTTGACGAAAAACCACTTCAAAAACTCCGGCGCCACTGCCGTCCGGCGCGCAAAAAATCAGCGCTACAAGATGGGGATCTATGGTCAGTGGAACTGGCGAGGGCGCAGCCATTGAAAACATTGCGCCAGTGATATCAATACGCGTACTCGGACCTGGTGCTTGGCGGAGTTCAAAATTCTCAACAAAAAGGGCGGAAACAATTCGCATACCTGCGAGGGTAGCGAGAGATCTAGCGAACTTGTTGCCCTGAGACCCAAACAGCCGCCACATCTAGGTCATCATTGAGCGCTGTGATATCGGCGCGACAACCACTCATGATGACCCCTCGATCATTTTGGCGAAGGAGCCGACTGGGAGTGGCTGTGGCTGCTTGAAGCACCAAGGGGAGAGGAACATCGGCTTGCCGCACGCAGAACTTGATGGCTTCAGGCATGGTGACCGTGCTACCTGCCAGGGTCCCATCGGCAAGGCGGGCCACGCCGTCAATAACCGACATTTTGATCTCCCCAGCGGCACCCGATCGCCACGCAACGGAGTCTGTCACCAACACCATCCCACCGCTTTTGGCGGCAAAAGACAAACTGACGAGTTCAGATGAGACGTGCACACCGTCGGCAATGATCGAAGCGCAGACTTTTGGCTCAAGTAATGCCCAAGCCGCTAAACCTGGCTCGCGGTGATGGAGACCACTCATGGCGTTAAACAGATGCGTGACCAAAGATGCTCCGTGAGCGACCATGTCTTCAAACTGCTTGCGCGTCGGGCGCGAGTGACCGATGGCGACGTTGGTAGAAAGACTTATCGCCAAGGCACATGCTTCACTCGACTGTTGCGATTCGGCTCCCATCGTCATGAGAACCACATCATCTAAGTTTGTTTCCAACCAAGACAAATCAGGATCGCAAATATACTCACTGCGATGTGCCCCGTGAGCGCTTCCAAGAAATGGGCCTTCGAGATGAATGCCGAGGATATTCGGCGCAAAACTAGAGCTTGCTTTCCAACGGCGAATTGAATCCATTGCTGTGCGATAGCGCTTCAGCGGAGCACTCACCAGTGTCGGGCACCAACTCGTGACACCTTGATCAAGTAACAAATTTCCTAGGCGATCCCACGCTTGTTGATCATCATCGCTTGCCGCTTTCCAGACATCCACATCGTCAATGCCGTTGACCTGCAAGTCAACAAATCCCGGCACGATCATATGTTCAGTCGTGACTTTCTCATCAGCACCGACCACGGTCACTGAGCGAATATGACCATCGCGGATTTCTAGACGCGCTCGATGAAAAGCCCCATCTGTTAACAAAACACGCGATGAACTCACAAACACCGAAGTCATGTCACTATCCTGCCTCGCCCCAACAGCAAATCAAAGGCATTGCTGTGGCACAGTAAGTCGATGAGCATTCTTAACGACGAAGGGCAAACCTTGGGATATGGGGTGGTCGGCGCTCCACTTGGGACGGCAGGGATACCAGTCCTGATGTACCACGGCACGACGATGAACCGCAACGCATGGGATCTAGTCATCGGATCTATGCCAACGGAGCACACCTATATCCAAATTGATTTCCCCGGCTCCGGCGAATCCTCTCTGCCGTCATCTCCGCTCTCAGTTTCAGGTCTAGTAGCAGACGCGCTTTTAGTCCTCAACCATCTAGAAGTTGAAGAATTTCATGTTGCGGGATTTTCCCTCGGTGCAGTCATTGCCGCAGCCACTGCCGCGCTGGAACCGACAAGGGTCCGTAGCGCAACAATGTTGTGCGGTTGGAAGACCACTGACGCACGTATGCGTCTGACTTTCGACCTGTGGAAAAGATTGATCGCAAACGATCCTGAACTATTTGCAAGATACGCCTTCGTCGACGGCTTTACCGCGAATACTCTGACCGCTCTTGAACCAATGATTGAGGCGATTCTGCCGACAACCAGTGACTCCATAGCCCCGGGCTCGGAGGCCCACCTAGATCTTGACTTAATTATTGATATTTCGGATCTGTGCGACCGGATCCTGGCACCCTGTTTAGTGATCAGCGGAAGTCAAGATCGCTGGGTAGACCCAAGCCACTGTGAAGAACTAGCCAATGCAATCTCCGACTCACGATATGTCTCCTTGCCAGCAGGACATTTAGTGATTCAAGAATTAGCAGGTGACGTAGCCCAACTGTTGAGCGCCCACATCTCGAAGGGAGAGTGAACATGACTTCTTCCAAGGTTGACCCTCAACAATTTGCAGAACTCGCGACGAGTGCTCGTGAACGTTGGTCCAATTTCGGGAATTGGGAACGGATCTATTTTCCCTCCTTGGTGGGAGTTCAGATTGAAGAATTGCGTGTTGACTATTGCCGCATGCGACTTCCTTTTCGTGCAGAATTAGAACAACCTATGGGAGTCGTCCATGGGGGAGCGATAGCGACACTTATCGATGTCTGCGTTGTTCCCGCTATTGGCGCTGCCTATGAGAGTGTTGTCAATTATTCGACCGTCGATCTCCACGTGCAATACCACCGTGCGCTCATTCAGGAGGACGCTGTATGCCATGGGTGGGTCACCAAACGTGGCAGAAGCGTGATTTTCTGTGAAGCCGAAGTCATCGGCGCGAGCAGTGACAAAGTCATCGCCCACGGTTTTATGACGTACAACGTCTCACCCCAAAGAGTCAGAGATTCCTAAAACCTTGAGCGCATTGAGGCGCAGGAATTTCGGCCACACCTCAGCCTTGAACGGTACCTG
>WLTJ01000047.1 GCA_009705435.1 Actinomycetota bacterium
AGAGCAGGTTCCAAAGAATCCAACAAGTCAAAAATATCGGGAGTTAGCGCGTAGCGCCCAATGATGGCCAGATCGCTCGGAGCATCTGCCACGTTGGGCTTTTCAATGACCTTGGTAAACGGCAAAGAGTCAATGCCATCCGCTGTTGATATTGGACCTACCGGGGTCACAATGCCGTAGCGGAATAACTCCGCAGTTGGCATCTGTTTGAGAGCCACGGATCCCACGCCGGTGGATTGCGTCAGCGTGGCTAGATCTTGCAACAAAGATGAATCAGACATCAATTCGTCGGGCAACATGACAAAGAAGGCTTCATCTCCGACGGCTTCACGAGCACAGGCAACTGCGTGCCCCAAACCGCGAGGCTGATCCTGATAGGCGAAAGAAACTCGGACGTCTTGGCGATAACGCCGCAATTGATCAGCCAAAACCCCCCGACCCTGTTTTTCAAGGCTTGACTCCACGCCCAGATCGGTAGCGAAATAGTTCTCAATAGCTGGCTTAGCGTGACTCGTGACGATCACGAGATGGTCAACCCCCGCCCCAAGGGCTTCGTCGATGATCAACTGCAGTGCTGGCCGATCAAGAATGGGCAACAATTCCTTCGGTACAGACTTGGTCGCTGGCAACATACGGGTGCCTTGGCCGGCCGCTGGAATAACTGCAGTATGGATCCGTGGGGTGATCGCCATGCTCCGACTCTAGACTTTGGACTTCGGAGAGAACCCCCCATGCCTACTTACGTTTACAAATTTACCGACACCGAAGAAACGATTGAAGTCCATCAGGCCTTCACCGAGGATGCTTTGACGCAGTATCCACATCCCTCCGACGGCACCGTTCGCCCCGTCAAAAAGGTTTTCCAGCCGGTCGGCGTGACCTTCAAGGGTGGCGGCTTTTATAAGACAGACAGTCGTGGTGGTTCGGCTAGTACGACACCAGCGGCGACACCAAGTACCGATTCGGGTTCGTCGACCTCTGAATCAACTGCTGCTCCTGCGGCGACCCCCGCTGCAACGGCGACCACCGCTGCAACTCCTGCTCCATCTTCGACGCCGTCTACCTCAAAGACCCCGTAACCCCAAGTAATTCGTTATCGCCACGCTGAGGCAGCGATGACGACCACAGCCACACCAGCGGCGAGGCGATAGATCACGAAGGCGTTGAATGTTTGAGTTTTAATCAAACGCAATAAGCCTGCAACTGCCAGCCAGCCCGATAATCCTGCGGTCACAATTCCGATCAGCATCGGCAACGCAAGACCGTCTGGAACTCCGTCATTCAATAACTTCGTCAACTTCACGAGTACTGCCCCAGCAGTGACAGGAATACTCAAGAGAAATGAAAAACGCACCGCCGAGTCGCGATCAAAACCTAACAATCGCGCCGCTGAAATACTGATTCCCGAACGAGAGGTTCCAGGGTTGAGTGCCAAAACTTGCGCCACTCCAATGAGGCCCGCGTCGCGTCGCGACATCTGAGAAAAGTCTCGCTCTCCAGTGCGTCGATCTGCCCATGCTAAAACCAAAGCAAAAACCATGAGCGAAACGCCAATGATGACTGGCTTACCCAAGTTTTCATCCACCCAGTTTCCAAAGATTGCACCGAATAATGCTGCGGGAATACTGGCCACAACCAACAACCATGCCAAGCGACCCTCGGGAGTACTGGGGCGTTGACGTTGAAAAACCATTCGTAGACCGTCTTGGATGTACTTCGCAAGATCCTTGCGAAAATAGCCCGCAACGGCGATCAAAGTTCCGAGGTGAAGAGCAACGTCAAAGGCTTTTTCTACTGAAACATCCGCAAAATCATTCCAACCCATAAGCCATGGAACGAGCAACAAGTGGCCACTTGATGACACTGGTAAAAACTCAGTGAGTCCCTGAACGAGTCCAAGAACAATGGCATGAAAGATTGGCATGAATACTGTTTAGTCCCTCAGGCGCCACTCATGGTGACGTCATGAATCACCAGTGACACACCGGTAGCACTCATCGGCAACCATTCGAGGTCTCCCCCGACTTCAGCAATGTCCAACAACATTCTTTGCAATGTTGAGGCAATGGTGAACTCGCGCACAGGCGCACCCAATGTTCCATTCTTGATCAACAGACCAGCGGCCCCAGTACTGAAGTCGCCTGACACAGAGTTCACACCCGAGTGCAAACCCTGCACCTGCTGGATCAAAATGCCATCATCAATGCCAGTCACAATCTCCGCTTGACTACGCGTGCCGGGCAGAATCTGCAATGCCAAACACCCAGCACCTGAACCACCACGACTTCCGTTTCCGGTAGTTGGCAAGCCCATGCGACGAGCGGAATAAGAACTCTGCACAAACTTTGATAACACGCCGTCTTGGATCAGCACATTACGTCGCGCCGCTAGTCCTTCACCATCAATATCAGTGGCCGTATAAGCAAGCGGATTCGTTGGATCATCAACGAGAGTGAGTAGCGAATTGGCCACCGTTTCTCCCATGCGTTGTGCAAATAAACTGCGACCCTTAACGACACTCTCGCCGTTCAAGGTTCCGCCAATAATGCTCAAGAATTGAGCCGTCACAAATGGGTCGAGGACAACCGTGACACGGCGACTGTCTGGTTTGGTTGCTCCGAGCAACCGCGTCGCACGATCGACAGCTTCGCGAGCAGCACGCTCAACATCTAGTTCGTCCACATTGCGACCCACAGCGAAACCAAAACCTGTTTGTGTTTCGTTACCGTCATCAGCCAAGGTGCCGACGCTGAGATAGCAGCCATTTTCCCGACCCGCAACGCGAATACCCGTTGTCGTTGCTACTGCTGCTTCGCCGGCAGCATCGGAATAATTTGAGTCGTCGACGCGGATACGCGAATCGCCTGCGAGTGTCAACTTCTCCAACAATTTCGCTAATTCAATCTTGCGTTGCGTCGTCGTGCGTTCCAAAGAATCGTTCCACAAACTTTGTGGCACAACCGCCACACCGTCAGGTTCAGCAAGTCCTGCCCATTCATCAGGTTCGCCATAACCCAAGTTGTCGCGCGCCTCAGCAAGGACTTCGGCAATTTCTGAGGCATCTAAAGTTCCGCAAGAAGAGGTTCCGGTTCGCCCATCGCGAATCACGCGAATGCCAATACTTTCACTTTGTGCCGAAACAAAATGCTCAACTTCGCCTTCATAAACACGAATCTCGGTTGAGAGACCACGACTGACATAGGCCTCAACTTGTTCTCCTGGCGCAGCCATCGCCACAACTCGTTCAGCAATCACTAATAATTCTGCACTGCGATCTGGACTACTCATGAAGCAGTTCCACCAATCGTCATTGACTTCACGCGCAATGTGGGTTGGCCATCGCCAACAGGAACTCCTTGCCCATCTTTGCCGCATGTTCCAGGGTTCCCCATCGCAAAGTCATTGCCCAAACGATCAATGTCACGCAACACTTGGGGACCATTGCCGATCAGGTTTCCTTCGCGCAAAGGTTCGGTGATCTCACCGTTTTCAATGAGATATGCCTCGGTCATTCCAAAGACAAAATCACCCGTTGCAGTGTTCACACTTCCGCCCCCAAGGTGCGCAACGTAGACGCCGTTAGCCGTGTCCTTAATGATGTCGGCGGGGTTTTCTTCACCGTTCAAGACATAGGTGTTAGTCATGCGCACCATTGGTAAATCTTTATAGGACTGTCGTCGACCATTACCGCTTTGTGGGCGACCCTCTTTACGGGCCCGCAGATAATCCCACATGTAATCCGTCAGGATGCCATTTTCAATCAACACGTTGTATTGCGAAGGATGTCCTTCGTCGTCAATGGCAATGGCTCCCCATTCGTGAGTCATTGTCCCATCATCCACCAAAGTCACCAGCGGAGAGGCCACCAATTCGCCGACCTTGCCGCGGTAAACGCTTGCACCCTTAGCAACTAAATCTGCTTCAAGGCCATGTCCACATGCTTCGTGAAATAGCACTCCGCCACTTCCCGCTTTGATCACTACAGGTAATGAACCAGAAGGTGCAGGGCGGGCTTTCAATTTTGTCAGCGCCCGACCGGCGGCAGCTCGTGCCACATCTTCAACTTGCACTTTGTCGAATAACTCAAAGCCCATGGTGTGACCCAACGAATCAAAGCCTGTCTGCATTCCAGCATCTCCGTTAGCAACGGCACTCACGCGTAGCAATGTCCGCACGCGTTCGTCGTGAGCCACGAGACCATCGCTGTTAGCAATCACGATTCGTGTACGTCCATCGGAATATCCGGCTGACACTTGTGTGATCGCACCACCAGCGGAGCGCGCTGCGTCATCAACGCGACGCAGCAAGTCAACCTTGGCTGCTTTGCCAATCGTCGACGGATCAATTTTGATTGGGCTGACAATACGTGCCGCCTGTGTCGTCAAAGCCACCACTTTGATCCCACCGCCACCCTGACGGGCAGCCTCAGCAGCCACACGCGCCGCAGCCATCAGTCCTGCTTCGGACAAATCGGCAGTATGAGCAAAGCCTGTCGTCTCGCCAGCGATCACGCGAATGCCAGCGCCACGGTTGCGACCCGTGGACAACTGTTCAATCTTGCCGTCATCCAAACCGACTCCGGTTCCTCGCCAATCAGAAGCAAAAACTTCGGCGAAATCAGCGCCCGTACGAAGTCCTTCGGCCAAAACTCTCTCAAGAATGTCGTTGTCAATCACCCTCTGAGCCTAGCGAGAAGGCTCCGTGACTGTCTCAGACCGACGCAGTCGACTAACACCAAAAGTTGCCAACCCACAACACACCCCAGCGATGAGAAACGACGAGCGATACGAACCGGTGGCATCACGCAACGCCCCCGCTCCCCAAGCAGCCACAGCCGCTCCAGTTTGGTGACCAGCAAAGACCCAGCCGTACACCAATGGTCCGCGTTGCACGCCAAACCGTTCAACACAGATGGCCACTGTCGGTGGAACAGTTGCCACCCAGTCCAGGCCGTAGAACACCATGAAGCCAATCAAGCCCATGCCACGGGTGCCAAGAACCGGATCCAAGAACAACAGACTGAGACCGCGAAAGGCGTAATAGACCATCAAAAGTTTGGCGGGGTCAATTCGATCAGTGAGCCAACCCGAGGCAATCGTGCCGACAACATCGAAGACACCAATGAGTGCCAGGTAACTCGCGGCCTGTGTTGCAGTCACTGAATGGTCGTGGGCAGCAGCCAAAAAATGCGTTTGAATCAGCCCATTGGTTGACAAACCACAGACGAAGAAACTCCCCCATAACAACCAAAACACGCCACTGCGCTTCGCCGCCGTGAATGCCAAAAAGGCTGCTCGAATTGGACGGTCAGAAGTCTCTGGAAGCACATAATCGTGCTCGGCCCCGTACGGCAAAAGCCCGACGTCGGAAGGGTAATTGCGCAACAGCAGAGCCACAAACGGAATGACCGCTAATGCCGACAGAGCGATCGTCACCCCAACCCAACGCCAACCGTAATGATCGGCCAGTCGACTGAGGACGGGTAGAAATATCAATTGACCACTGGCACCCGCTGCTGTCAATCCCCCAATGACCAGACCACGATTTTTGACAAACCAACGCGTAGCCACAGTGGATGCAAAAACCGTCGCCAAACATCCTGAGCCCGTACCGACGACACCTCCCCACAAAAGATACAAATGCCATGTCGTGGAAATCTGAGTGGTCAAGAGGGCCCCGATTGAAATCACCGATAGAGCCCAAATCGTGATCCGTCGGAGGCCATATTTCATTTGCAAAGCCGCCGCGAAAGGTCCGATAAAGCCATACAACAAAACGTTGATGCTGACCGCTGTCCCGATCGTGCCACGTCCCCAGCCAAACTCTTTCTTCAGCGGATCAATCAAGATTGCTGGCGTTGACCTGAAGCCGGCAGCCCCCAAAAGAGTCAGAAATGCCACGCCAAAGACCCACCAATGATAGTTCTTTTTCACTGATTGAGGAATCGCCACTGGCGAAGGTTAGATCACGGGCCACACAATGCCTAGATTGTTTATATGAGTGAGCAAGTGCCGACGCTGGCCGAACGCCAACATCGCACCTACTGGTGGAAAGAAATGCTCATCATGGGTGGCTTCTACTTGATCTATTCATGGAGTCGCAACCTCTTCGGGTCGGCACACATATCTTTAGAAACTGGCGACCGACCGGTGCGTGCCTTTCACAATGCCGAACGCGTCATTCAGTTCGAGCGTGCGATCGGTCTGTTTCATGAAGAGTCGGTTCAGGATTGGTTCCTGAAATTTCGCGGTTTCATTCGTTTTTGGAATACGTATTACGGGACTGCTCATTTCCTTGTGACCTTCAGCGTATTTTGGATTTTATTCGTCAAACGCAAAGATGTGTTTCCACAATGGCGCAATACCTTGGCCATTACTACCGCTATTGGCATTGTGGGATTCTCGATGTTCCCGCTCATGCCGCCACGCCTGTTGGATACACCGTGTCCAAGTGCGGGCGGATTCGGCGGGGCTTGTATCCAAAGTTCATATCGTGATGAAGGCCCCGACGGGATCGCCCAAACCGCTGATGATGGAACATTCGGCTTTGTTGACACTCTGCCGGAATACGGCGGAGCATTATGGACATTTGAGTCCAAGGCCATGAAATCTATTTCCAATCAGTACGCGGCAATGCCGAGTATGCACATTGGCTGGAGCAGTTGGTGTGCCTTCGCCGTCTGGCCGCTGATGAGACGGCGCTGGGCAAAGATTGCCGTTTTGCTATACCCAGCAGCCACCTTGTTTTGCATTGTGGTGACCGCCAACCACTATTGGATCGACGGCGTGGGAGGGCAATTAGCTTTGGCCGTCGGGGCTTGGCTGGGCTGGGACCTGCATAAGCGCAATCAACGTCGCCTTGATCGGTTGCACCAGGTAAAACTTGACCAAACCACAATAAATGAGTCGACTTGACCCCTGTCACGACTTTCTCACAGGCTTAATTCTGCGACGTGAACACTCAGAGATAGCGTAAACATCTGTATGACAATTGAGTCCATTAACCAGCCCAGCGACTTACGCCGCTTGTCTTATCTTGAGATCGATGATCTCGCCGGGGAAATCCGTGACTTCATCGTTCAGGCCGTGGCGACCAACAGTGGACATCTTGGATCAAATCTCGGAGCGGTTGAACTGACCTTGGCGCTGCATCGAGTCTTCGATTCACCCAATGACGCGATTTTGTGGGACACCGGACATCAGGCATACGTTCATAAAATTGTGACTG
The DNA here is from genome assembly GCA_009705435.1 of Actinomycetota bacterium. Taxonomy (GTDB): domain Bacteria; phylum Actinomycetota; class Acidimicrobiia; order Acidimicrobiales; family Ilumatobacteraceae; genus Casp-actino8. The sequence continues at coordinate 7,228 of WLTJ01000047.1, forward strand.
GCCGCTCTCAAGGATTCTCTCAACTCCGACAAGCGAATGGACTTTCTGGATATCCGAGTCGTGAGGAAAGTAAACACGACTACATCGAAAATAGTCATGCCTCGACAGTCTTGTCATATGCATACGGAATGTCTGTTGCACGTGAGGCAGGAGTTGACAAGCACCGCCACATCATCGCCGTGATCGGAGATGGCTCAATGACCGGCGGCATGGCGTATGAAGCACTTAATAATCTTGGGCACAGCAAGCAACGTGTGATCATTGTGCTCAATGACAATGGTCGCAGTTATGCCCCAACGATTTCTAATCTCACGCAACCATCATCGGTCTTGCAGGTCCCAGAAAAAGACACCTTGCCAGATCGCATTACTGGAAAACTTTCCAGCACTTTGACGCGTATCCGAATGAATCCGGTCTATGTTGCACGTCAACGTAAAATTGAAACGTGGCTCCAAGGGCTACCTGTGGTTGGTCAGCAAGCGGAAAAAGGTATGGATGCCGTCAAAGCCGCTGTGCGCGAATTCCTCCAACCGCCATCGTTTTTTGAAGCTCTCGGCGTGCGCTATATCGGACCGATTGACGGTCACAATGTTCGCGAATTAGAAGTCGCATTACGTAATGCCGAAGATCTTTCCGCTGAAGGTCCCATTGTCGTCCATGTTTTAACGCAAAAGGGCAAGGGCTATTCACCGGCTGAGGATGACGATGAAAAGCATCTCCACGATGCGCCCGTGTTTGACCCAGCCGTCGGCCCACCTAAAGCAGTCCCCACTGGCTACACCCAGGCTTTCGCCGATTCGATTATTAAAGAGGCCGAGCAGGATTCGCGGATTGTGGCTCTCACGGCAGCGATGCCTGGACCCACTGGTTTACTGCCATTTCAGGAACGTTTTCCTGAGCGCTTTTTCGATGTTGGAATCGCCGAACAGCATTGTGTCACGGGAGCCGCTGGTATGGCCATGGGTGGTCTGCGTCCGATTGTTGCGCTGTACTCAACTTTTCTTTCGCGTGCATGGGATCAAGTCGTGTACGACGTGGCGTTACATCGCTTGCCAGTGATTTTTTGTCTTGATCGTGCTGGCATCACAGGCGACGACGGTCCAAGCCACCACGGCATTTACGATATGGCTTTGCTTTGCAAGGTGCCGGGGATGCGCGTATTGGCGCCGTCAAGTGCTCAAGAATTGCAGCAGATGCTCAGTGATGCAACCAAACTGACTGACTCTGGCCCAGTTGCTATTCGTTACCCGAAAGGTAACGCCCGCCAAGTTGGCAACGATGAAGTGGGTCATGGCTTGCAGGCCTTGCGCTTACAGCAGGGTGATGGTTCATTAGCAATTTTAGCTGTCGGCAAGATGGTCGCTGCCGCCCAACAAGCCTCTGTCGTGCTGGCCACTCGAGGCATCAGTGCCACAGTGTGGGATGTGCGCTCATGCGCTCCGCTTGACCAAGAGATGTGTGCCGATGCTGCTCGCCACAGCCGAGTGATCACCATTGAAGATGGCATTCGCGAAGGTGGCGTCGGTATGTCAATAGCGGCCATCATTGCTGAGATGAGTGCCACTTGTCAGGTTGAATCCCTTGGCGTACCGACCAAGTTCTTGCCTCACGCTAAGCCTGATCGCTTATTGGCACAGATCGGACTCGATTGCGATGGCATACTCAAAGCATTCGATGCACGACCCTGAACAATCGCCCCGCTGATGACTGATGCCTTTTCGTCAATAGATCTCGCCCAAGAATTGACTTTGGCTCTTGAGATGGCCGACGCTGGTGATGCCATTGCTTATGCATACTTTGAAAAACAAAACTTCACTCTGTCACGCAAAGCCGATCACAGTGAAGTCACTCAAGCAGACCGTGAAACTGAAACAGCAATCGTTG
>WLTJ01000048.1 GCA_009705435.1 Actinomycetota bacterium
AGAGCCACCATCGTGGCGAATGCACCGACGATTCCTGTCAGTTCGTCGGTGAGTGCGATGGCTGGAAGGAGTGGTTGTCCGTCAGCCTCGCCATTGACGGCCGCAAAGCCAGACATTGATTCGGCAATGGAAGCGAAACCTGGACGTTGCGCATACGGACCCGTTTGCCCAAATCCGCTGACACGCGTCAAAATTAAAGTCGGATTGATGGCGTGCAGAACCTCTGGTCCGAGACCGAGGCGTTCGAGTGCACCAGGGCGAAAGTTTTCTACGACCACATGGGCATCTTTGACTAACTCAAGAAAGAGTTCTTTATCTTCTAGATCTTTGAGATCCAGAGTGATCGTACGCTTATTGCGGTTAGCCAGTTTCCACCACAAGCCAACACCATCACGCGGATCTTTCCAGGCCATATTGCGCAAACTGTCACCAGTGTCAGGCCGTTCAACTTTGATGACTTCAGCGCCGTAATCAGCCAGATAGCGCGCGCAGTTCGGCCCAGCGAGAACAGTCGAGATATCTAAAACCCGCATTCCATGTAATGCAGTAGGGGGCGCCGAATGACTCACGATCTCTAGCCTGCCAAAAGTTTGGGCACTTTCACCACCTCTGACGAATTTGCTGGAGGACTGCTGGGGGACGGAATTACTCGTGGGTTCCGAGATAGCGCTCAAAGACATCGCTGCGTTGCAATTCAGCCGAGGTGCCAGCGAAGACGATTTCTCCACGAGTCATGACATACGCCGAAGTTGCAAGAGCTAGGGCGCGGGCCACAAATTGGTCGACAATGAGCAACGCTGCACCAGCCGCGGCGACCCCAGCGAGGAAGGAGAAGATCTCATCAACCACAATCGGCGCGAGACCGAGAGAACCCTCATCGACAAGAATCACTCGTGGATTTTGGGTATACGCACGCGCCATGGAAAGCATTTGCTGTTGACCACCCGACATCGTTCCCGCTCGTTGCATGAGGCGTTCACCAAGAATCGGAAAGGCGGCAATTCCTTTTTCAATAGCTATCGACTGTTCGCCCGGCTTGGCTTGTAATTCAAGATTCTCCTTGACGGTCATTGAAGGAAATATGCCCCGACCTTCGGGGATGTGACACAGTCCAAGGTTGGCGCGTTTGTTGGGGGCCAATGAGGACACATCGTGTCCATCAATCATCACCGAACCCGACATCGGACGAATTAAACCCGACATCGTCTTGAGCAATGTTGATTTTCCTGCGCCATTGGGACCTAGTAGCGCTGTGACCGAACCCGCCTCGATGTTGAGATCAATGTCGCGCACAATGGTTGTTGTTCCGTAGCCCGAGGTGATCCCCTTGAGGCTCAAAGCAATGGTGGTCTCTGTTGTGTTTGTCATCTCAGCACCACTGTTGACACTTCATTGGATTCTGATCCGAGATATGCAGCGCGCACCAATGGACTCGCACTCACTGTGGCAGCATCACCTTCAAAGATCAGATGACCGAAGTCAAGAACATAGATGTACTGACAAACATTCATCACTAATGACATGTCGTGTTCCACTAAAAGAATGCCACAGCCCCGTTCGGTGACGACTCGCTGCAAGACCTCAGCAAAGCGCAGAGTTTCACTGCGGTCAAGTCCCGATGATGGTTCATCAAGAAGGAGGACATCAAATTCACCTGCGAGACAGCGAGCCAGTTCAACGAGGCGGCGCTCACCAGTTGAAAGTTCACCCGCCTGATGATCTGCGAGGTGGGTGATCCCACATAATTCAAGTGCACTGCGAGCAGAGCAATGTGTTCGTTGCCGCTCACTCGAGGTCGCAAAAAGTTGGCGGAAAATGTTTTGTCCCGCCAGAGCGCTTTCATGACCAAGATTGACATTGTCCATGACACTCAATTCATCGGCGAGGTCCATGCGCTGAAAAGTACGTCCAATACCAAGACGACCGCGTGCCGCTGGCCCTCGTGTGCCGATATCACTGCCATTGAAGGTGAGATGTCCGATGACATTGCGATTGATACCACTCACGGCGTTAAAGGTTGTTGTTTTGCCCGCCCCATTGGGACCAATCAATCCCGTGATCCTGCCAACGGGAACGCTGAGACATACATCATTGACGGCGCGTAATCCACCGAAGTCAATTGTCAGGTTTTCAATCTCAAGACCAAGCGTGGATGGTGAGGTTGTGTACTGAACAAAGTCATCATCATTAACTGCAATTGTTCTACTCTTCGTTCGCTCTTGTAAGCGATCAAAAATCTTACGGAGTTTGGGTCCCATTGAAGAATGACCGCCACGCAGCGCAATCAAAATCGCGAAGATTCCAAAGAGCGCATTTAGCACATTCGGCGTGCGGGCTCCATCAAAATATGCCGGTAGCACCATTGAGATGGCGGCCACAATGGCGTACCACGGTTCGCGAAATGGAGCGAGTCCCAAGATCGCCACAAGGACAAGTGAATAGTAAGGCTGAAAGTTTGTTGTTGCTCCATCGATCACCGTGAGTTGCATGCCGAACATCACTCCAGCAATGGAAGCGAAAAATGCTGAGCAGCAAAAGACAATCAGTTTGGTGACATTGGTTGATAAGCCGAGAGTTGAAATAGCGGTGGGACTACCAGACATACCGCGCAACATTCTTCCGAGGCGTGATTGAGTGATGATGGTGATGGCGATTGCTGAGACTGCGAAAACAGCGAGAATCACGTAATAGCGGGTGTGCGCATCGCCTGATCCAAATGGTGCGGGCACTTTGCGACCACCGGCGAAGATTTTAAACATCCATGATTGTGTAAAAAACAAGCGGGTCACCAGAATTCCAAAACCGAAAGTCGCCAAGGCTAAGTACACACCGTGCAGACGAATCGCTGGTAACGCAACGAGTGCCCCGATCGGAACAACGATGAGTCCTGCGAGTGGCAAGGCGATGAGCCACGGGACATGGGCCTCCACCGTGAGACGAGAAAAAGCTAAGGCTCCAATTCCGGCAAATGTGGCATGGCAGAGTGAGACTTGTCCACTGGTTTTAATCAGCAAACCAAGTGAGAGAACCAAGATTGCGGTACATAACCCGAATGAGTAATACGCTAATTTTCCACCGACAAGATTCGGAACCAAGGCGAGTAGTCCGAGAATGAAAACTCCCGCGCCAATACGCAGTCTGGGACTTCCATGCCATTGAACGGGCGGTCGTGACTCGGCGTCTGATCGAGGAGACAACTTATTTTTTGCTAACACCAGCAAGACGATGAAGAGAACGAGAAACGGTAGAGCGTCCGCTAATCCATCCAATGATTGCCAGTGATATTTGCTGACCTGGTAGCCGATGAGATCTTGCGCGATACCGATGAGTAGTCCGCCTAAAAACGTCACGGGAATACTCGTGAAGCCACCGATAGCGGCGGCACCGAAGGCGTACATCGCGAGAAAGGTGAGGTTATAGGGCTGCAGTCCCACCAAAGGAAGAATGAGAATGCCCGAGAGAGCGGCGAACATACATCCGATCATCCAGGCCACGCGTCGCACACCAATTGGATTGGTGCCGAGGAGGTCTAACAGGTCGGGATCATCGACAGCGGCGCGCATTGTTGCACCCAGTCGCGTGTAACGAAATAGAGCGTAGAGAGCAGCAACAGCGATCACTGCAATCACTGCAATCACGATTTGATCGCCAAAGATATTGATATCAAAAATCCGCCACTTATATTCTTTGCGATTACTGAATGGCAGGCCAGGCACGCGATCAATAAATAGACCCTTATTACTTTCGGGGTAGAAAAGTAGACAGAGTGACGGCACCGCTACTGTGAGACCCACCGTTCCAAGAATCTTCATTGGTGTTGGCTGTCGCGACAATGTGCGAGCAACTCGTTCCATCAGCAGACCGAAAATTGGCCCAGCCATAAAAACAGTGGCCACAAAGGCGATCTTCCAATCCCAATGAAGCGTGAAGCGGAGCCAGTAATAGACCATCGCTGCCGCGGTCAAGATTGCGCCGTGGCCGAAGTTAAAAATCGCCGATGTCTTAAAAGTCAGAACGAGCCCAGTGCCAGCGAGTCCGTAGATCATTCCTGTCACTAGACCGGTGACGATAAATGGAAGAAGATTCTGCACGCACAAACCCCTTAATGCCCTAAAAAAGCGAGGGTCACTTTGGCGAGAATATCGCCAAAGTGACCCTCAACTGGATGTTCTTATGATTGCTGACTAATCAGCTTGCTGCTGGGTTGCATTGATAGGCGAGTCCACCAAGTGGATTCTCCAAAACTCCAGCGGTCAATGAGTAGTTCCACCAACAGTTACGTGGAGGAGCGGTTTCACCCTCTGTCCAGGTGGTTGGTGAGACCAATCCGCCCAGTGTTTCATCCTTGATGGTGTACATGTTGGCCAAGGTCTCAGCAGCAGTTGGCGCATCGCTCAACGTGGCGTTGGCTTTTGCGAACATTTGTAGTGCTGCCCAGATACCAGTTGCTGTTGGGTTTTCGTATCCTTCTGGATCGACGCCTGCGCCATCCATGACTGATCGATACTCAACGACTGGTGCATCATCAACCCACCATGGGAAACCGTTCAAGGCCCCGACGAGATTGTCTGTACCAGTCAATAGGGCACCAGCAACCGAACCCTGACTGACGCTGTATGCACCCGTGTAACCCTGCTCGGTGCAGTTCGCCATGATCTTTGCAGCGGCGAAACCATCCACGCCCATGTTGATGAAGTCAACGCCGGCATCAATCCATGAGAGACATTCGGCTGTGTAATCAGCGGCACTTGAACTGATTAATGCCAAACCGATATCTGTCATTCCCAAAGTTGCGACAGTTGTTGCCCAAACTGGACCCGCAGCCGAGCATGAAGATGCTTCAGCACAGACTGCGAAAACAGTCTTTGTGGCACCAATTGATTTAGCCACGAAGGCTGGACCGTCAACGACGGCCCCGAATGTTGCACTCAATGGGAAGGCATTAGGCAATGCGCAAGCCAAACCATTGCTGGCATCAGGTGTGCAGTCCAGGGCGAAAGCCTCAATGTGCCCACCCCAAATTGAAGGGTCATAACCAAGTCCCATGACTGGGATACCGGTTGCTCCAAGACTTGCTGACATTGATGCCTCGGTGAATGGGTCATCAAGTAACCACAACACTGGGTTCTTCGGAATGGCCTCATCGATAATTGTTTGGCTTTTGGCTGGGTCTCCAGCGGTGTCTTGAATGTCAACTTCAACTGGGTGACCACCAAGGCCACCGTTGGCGTTGGTCCAATCGGCCCATGCTTCGATGACTGACGGGATGAATGGCCCGCTTCCGGCGCCTGCGCCGGTGACATTGACGATCGCCACGATCAAAACAGGCGAAGCCGTTGGTGCGTCGGTACCCGGCGCTTCAGTACCTGGTGCCTCGGTGCTGGGGACGTCTGCGCCCTCATCACTGCTACCGCAGGCTGCCAGAGTGAAGGCTGCGGCGACGGCCAAAGCTCCAAGGCGGCGAAATTTGTTGGTTGTCTTCATGAATCCCCCATTTTTTGACGCCGATTATTCGGCTTAGCTGTGACTACGGTAACATGAAACGAAGTAAAGTAAAACCAACATTTGGAGGTTTATTGTGGAATTCGGAATTTTCCTTAATGGCTACATACCTGGCCCGGCAGCCCATGATTCGCAGTGTGAGCACGATGAGTTACTAGAGCAAGCCAAATATGCCGTCTTCGCCGATAAGCACAACTGGAAATATGTGTGGTTCGGTGAGCATCACGGTCTCGTGGAGTACAGCCACATGTCAGCTCCCGAGGTTGTCATGGGGTGGGTGGCAGGTCAGACCGACTACATCCACTTATGTTCTGGAATTACCAGTTTGCCGACTTTGAAGGAACACCCAGCGCGCATCGCTGAGCGTGCCGCAATGCTCGATCACATGACCAATCGTCGCTTTGAATTCGGCACGGGTCGCGGAGCTGGGAGCCACGAGTTGAAGATGTTCAACGTCATGGACACCGACATCACAAAGTCAATGTGGGATGAAGTGATTCGCGAAATTCCGCGGATGTGGGAACAAAAAGATTACGACTTCCACGGCGAGCACTTCACGGTGCCAACACCTCATAATGTTCTGCCAAAGCCATACGGTCAAGGACATCCGCCAATCTGGGTGGCTTGCGGCAACCCCGGCACTTTCACCAAGGCTGGCGAAATGGGTATTGGTGCAATTGCCTTTAACTTCGAGCCGATCTACGCCTTGCAAGGACGAATTGACGCCTACAAAGAAGCGATTCAATCCCCCATCGATCAAGTTGGACAATTTCGCAACAACAACATCATGATGACGAACACCATCGTGTGTCTCAGTGATCGCGAGCGCGCTCGCGAAGTTGCCAAGCGCCAAGGATTTGGTTATCTCGTGAGTTTGGTGAATCTCTATCACGACACCATGTCACGTGACCCCAACGCTGCCGTCTGGCCAACACCAGCGGCACCACCCGAGTTCCACATGGATGATGAAATGTTGGACATGTTGATTGAATCTGGACTGCTAATGGTTGGTACGCCAGATGATGTCAGTGAGCAATTGACACAGTACGAAAAAGTCGGCTGTGATCAGTTGGTGTTCGGATTACCGATTGAACAGATGCATCCTGAAGAGGTATATGAAATGCTGGAAATCTTCGGTGACAAAGTGATCCCCGATCATGACCCAGACCGCATGCATTCCACTGACCGTCACCGCGCAACAGCGAAGCCAAAGTTCCCGATGTTCCAGTATCCAGTGGCCGAATTTGATATTCCGGTGTTGCCACCAGGTGCCCGTATCGGCAAATAGGGCAACCCTATTTGATCGCCGTTGGGGCGATAGGTCCTCCCACTGAACGAGTCAGTGGAAGTGGGCTGGCTGACAACAGAAAATCGTATTGACCATCTGATGCACAGTCGGCGGCTAATTCATCGAGAACCCAGTTCTGTCCTTGGATGAGTCCCATATCACGCAAGTGGATCATATGCACGGGCAACAAAACATTTGGATCTTCGCAGGGCCAGCATTCAAAAGCCATTGTGTCGGTAGCGATGGCCGCGATGTCGGTATCTCTTGCCCACTGAATTGACTTCGTCGAGAGTCCAGGATGTTCCATGCTGTACCGCACTTTGTCCCCAGACGTGAGGTGATACTGATGGCCAGTGCGAACACAGGCGATGTCACCAGGTGCCATCGTGATTCCACCGAGAGCGCAGGCGGCCTCAAGATCATCACCAGTGATTGGATATCCGCCGGGGAGAAAATCCACTCCATGAACTCGGGCCACATCAAGCAGAACTCCGCGAGAAACAATGGGACCAAAAGTTTCAACTCCATGTTGATGACTACCATTTTCATCGATGGTTGAGTCCGAGACTCCGTTGTATAAAAGACCTTCGTATCCGACGTGGGCGAGTGTGTCCCAGTGTGTGGAGGACTGAACGCCCATCGTCACCGAGTCATCACTCGTACAAAAATTTGTTGGGTCCCCGGTGTACGGCACATTGATCATGTGCATCGCTCGCCGTGGATTGTCGCGTCCAGGAACTTCGCCATTCTGAATGCCATTTTCATCGTAAGGAAGTGAGAGTAAAAAGGTTCGGCCCTGACGTGCCGCCGCGAGTCCACGACGGATAGCAGCATTGTCGATGAGGTTGAGCGTTCCGCGGCGATCATCTGCACCCCAACGTCCCCAGTTTGAGACTCGGGCGGAAAGTTCTTGGAGGTGAGGAGGTAGGGACATCAGGGGACGCCTTTCATGAAGTGGTTATGTGGTTCTCTAGCATCGCAGACTGTGCCAATTGACTGTGTTCGCTAACTGTGCGTGAGGGTGGCCGAGGGTGTATTTTTTTCTTGCTCGGTGTCCATCTTTGGTGTGACTAGGGTAACATAGATAGCGTAAAGTAAAGCCAACATTTGCGAGTAAAAACTGGGATCGGTGCAATGAAATTCTCACTCATTTTTGAGGGTCAAATGAATGATGCTTCGCCGTCCAATGAGCAAAAGGTTCTGCGCGACTGTGTTGATCAGGCAGTTTTCGCTGAAGAGATGGGCTTTGATGCAATTTGGGCTGTCGAACATCATGCCTTGACCTGGTACGCCCATATGAGCGCACCAGAAATTTTCCTCTCTTTCGTGGCCGCCAAAACCAGTCGGATTCGCCTCGGTCACGGTTGCGTCTTGATGCCATTTGGTTTTAATCACCCCGTTCGTGTGGCCGAGCGAGTGGCGATGCTCGATGTTTTGTCCAACGGTCGTCTTGATGTGGGTGCCGGTCGTGGCGCCACGCAACAAGAAATGGGTATGTTCGGCGTGCAAGCTCAGGACACCTACCCGCAAGTTGAAGAGACCTTACGTATTCTCAGCCAGATTTGGCGCGAGGAACGTTTTGAGTGGTCAAGCGATCTGATGACGATTCCAAATCGTCCGATTCACCCCCATCCCGTTCAGACACCACACCCACCGATGTTCATGGCCTGCACAAAGCGCGACACTGTCAAACTGGCAGCCGAATTGGGTATCGGAGCCCTGGTGATGGGCTTCGGTGGTCCATCAGAGGTCGCTGAACTGCGTGGTATTTATGACGAAGCCATCGCTACCCGTAGCGGCGATCGCTTCGTCAGTGATCACGCCAATAATCATTTGTCGGCACTATGTCCGAGCGTGGTTCTCGATGATGCTGATGAGGCGTTGCGGATCGGAACTCGGGGTCAGAGATTTTTTGCTGAATCTATTCACCATTGGTACGGCACAGGTTTGCCACCAGCATTAGATGTTGACGCCGGCGACGATGTGGCGGCAATGGCAGCCGACGCCAAGCATGTGGTGGCGCGACTCTCAGAAATGAATATTCCAGCATCGCCTTCAGCAACAACTATTTATGAAGTGCCTCAGCATGCCTATGGTGATCGCCACCAAGCCATTCGTTACGCGCGCGAGTTGATTGCTGCTGGGGCTGACGAGATTATGGTGATTTGTCAGTTAGGCACCGTCTCACATGAAGTGTCCATGGAGACAATTCGCCAGTGGGGCGAGTATGTCATTCCTGTGATTCGTGCTGAGCAAGAAA
>WLTJ01000049.1 GCA_009705435.1 Actinomycetota bacterium
CGCAGTACCTGGAAAGTTGTCACTAAAACCCAACCAACTGCGGCGCAATGGGATGATCTTGCTTTTGCTTGGCAGGTATGTGCTGTGGTGAGTTCTAATGCCATCGTGTTTGCCAAGGATCAACAAGCTTTTGGTATCGGAGCGGGTCAACAAAATCGATTGGACTCAGCACGAATTGCAGCCGAGCGTTCAGCTGGACGAGCACTTGGCGGAGTGTGCGCAAGTGACGCATTTTTCCCATTCCGTGATGGGCTCGATGCCACGGCAGCGGCTGGAATCAAAGCTGTGATTCAGCCCGGTGGAAGTGTGCGCGACGAAGAGGTCATTGCTGCCGCCGACGAGCATGGCATAGCCATGGTCTTTACGTCGGAGCGCCACTTCAAGCACTAATAGTTTTTGCCCTCTAAACTGTCCTGATGGCGCGCATCTCCGACCTCATCGCTGCTGGTCGTACTTACTCCTTTGAATTTTTCCCTCCGCAGACTCAGGCAGCCCAAATGTCACTGGGTCGCGCCATCGCCGAACTCTCCCCCTTGGCTCCGAGTTTTGTCAGCGTGACATACGGTGCAGGCGGCAGTACGCGCGAACGCACTCGTGAAGTTGTGACCTGGGTGCGCAAAGAAACCGATATCACGCCGATGGCCCATCTCACATGCCAGGGTCATCGTCGTAGCGAAATCAAAGAGATCCTTGATAACTATGCCGATGCTGGCGTCGAAAATATCTTGGCTCTTGGGGGTGACGTGCCATTAGATGGGGAAGTTCAGCCCAGCGACTACACATTCGCCAGTGATTTACTGGACGACGTTCTTGCGGACGGACGTTTTTCAGTGGGTGTTGCAGCCCACCCAGAACATCATCCGCGATCACCAGATCGCGCAACTGATCGCCGATACTTAGCAGCCAAACTTGGCAGTTCAGATTTCGCTATTACACAATTCTTTTTTGAGGTCGATGTTTATGTTCGCATGGTTGATGAACTGCGGGCCTTAGGTGTGGATAAGCCCGTGCTTCCAGGGATCATGCCGGTGACCAACAAGAGTCAGATTTTGCGCATGGCAGCGATGTCAGGTGCCGCTTTTCCTGAATGGCTAGCCCAGCGCTTAGAAGCCTTCGAAGACCCCGAAGATATTCGTCGCGTCGGTGTTGAAGCAGCGACTGAGTTAGGCCAAGCGTTGTTAGACGCTGGTGCTCCTGGATTGCACTTTTACACCTTGAACCGCAGTACGGCAACGCGTGAGATTTATGCCAACTTGGGTCTTCCCATCGAGCAATAGCAAAACCTGCTGGCGACCTATATGGTTGAGCCATGACCACATACGACAAGATTTATATCAACGGTGCTTGGGTTCCTTCGCAAGGTAAGGGTGTTCTTGAAGTCACCAACTCGGCGACAGAAGAAATCATCGCCACAATCCCCGATGGAACAGCCGGTGATGTTGACAAGGCTGTGGCCGCTGCTCGGGCAGCCTTTCCGGCTTGGAGCAATCTGCCCAAGGAGACTCGCGCCGAGTACTTGATGAAGATTTACGCTGGCTTAGAAGAGCGAACACAAGAAATTGCTGAAGCAATCGCCCGTGAAGTTGGTATGCCAGTGGGCATGTCCACGATGATTCAGGTGGGTCTGCCAAAGGGCAACTTCGCTATTGCTGCTGGCTTGTTATCAACCTATGAATTTGAGCAACAGATCGGCAACTCACTTGTCGTACGTGAACCGCTTGGTGTCGTCGGATGTATTACTCCCTGGAACTATCCGTTGCATCAGATCGCTTTGAAGATTGCGCCTGCAATGGCTGCGGGCAACACGGTTGTTGTCAAGCCATCGGAAGTTGCTCCGATCAATGCCTTCATTCTCGCCGAGATCATTCATGCCGCTGGCGTGCCAGCGGGCGTTTTCAACTTGGTCACTGGTGTCGGTCCAGTCGTCGGAGAAGCCATTGCTGCTCACCCTGGCGTTGACATGGTCAGTTTCACAGGCTCAACTCGTGCTGGTAAGCGCGTTGCTGTCGTGGCTGCAGAAAATGTGAAGAAGGTTTCACTTGAACTCGGCGGCAAGAGCCCGAATCTCATTCTCGATGACCTTGATGAAGCAGGTTTCGCCAAAGCCGTTGGTGCTGGTGTTGGCAAATGTTTCGCTAACTCTGGTCAAACCTGCAGCGCTTTAACGCGCATGCTGGTCCCACGCAGTCGCTTGGCCGCCGCCGAGCAGATAGCAGCTGCGGCCGCCGCTAAGTTCACCACTGGTGATCCGTTTGATGCTGCTTCACGTTTAGGACCTTTGGTTTCAGCCGTGCAACGCGATCGTGTCAGAGGTTTCATCCAAACTGGTATTGACGAAGGTGCCACACTCGTGATGGGCGGCGCTGCAGTACCTGAAGGTCTTGACATCGGCTTTTATGTTCAGCCCACCATCTTTTCTGGAGTGACTCGGGAGATGACGATTTTCACTGAGGAGATCTTTGGGCCCGTGCTGTCGATCATTGCCTATGACAGCGAAGAAGAGGCCATTGAAATCGCTAACGACACTGTTTACGGTCTTGCCGCTGGCGTCTGGGGCAGTGATGTGGAACACGCCAAGAAAGTTGCTCGGCGACTTCAGGCGGGTCAGGTCGAGGTCAACGGTGGATCGTTTAACATCGCTGCGCCATTTGGTGGTTACAAGCAGAGTGGACTCGGACGTGAAGGTGGCACCTTCGGGCTTGAAGAGTTCTGCGAAGTGAAAGCAATGCAACTCTGATTCAGGGCAGACTTGGGATCTGATGGCCCCGACAACTGAAACTTCTCGATCACAACAGATCAGTCGGGTGCCGTATCTCCCTGGCCTTGATGGTCTGCGTGCTCTTGCCGTGATAGCGGTGATCATCTATCACGCCAACTCGGCCTGGCTGCCCGGCGGCTTTCTTGGTGTTGAGGTCTTCTTTGTCATTAGTGGATATTTGATCACCCTGTTGCTCGTCGCTGAAGAAGAACGCACAGGGACGGTGAGTTTGCGCGACTTCTGGTTGCGCCGGGCGCGCCGTTTGCTCCCGGCATTATTCACAATGATGGTGCTATTGATCATGTGGACATCGGTGCGCGAGCGCGAATCGCTCGGTTCATTGCGGGGCGATGTAATTGCCGGAACTTTGTACGGTTCGAACTGGTTTCAGGTCTGGCAGGGTGCGGGCTACACGGCGGCTAATGATTTTGCTCCGTTGCGCCATTTGTGGTCGCTCGGAGTTGAAGAACAGTTTTATCTTGTGTGGCCTGTCATCATGCTCATCATTTTGCGCCGTGGTCGCGATTCGTTACCCCGCGTGGCGACATGGTTCGTTGGCATAGCTTTGGTGATTGCTGGACTCGTCGCAATTCTGATGCCAAGTGGGCGCATCGGCGATAGTTGTGCGTCAACGCCAAGTGCTTTTTGGAATATCGGGGACCGTTGTCTGAGCAAGATCGACTTGCTCTACCTGTCAACACCGACGCGCGCCACGGGACTACTCCTCGGTGCAGCACTCGCGATCGTTTGGCGACCGTACGCATTATTGCGCGGTCCGATGAAACGAAAAGGCAAAATGATGGACCCAATCGCCGTATTGGGCTTGATTTTATTGGTGTTTTTAGTCGGCAAGGTACACATCGTGCATCTTGTGGGTGAAGATGGCTTACACGCTGACCCATGGTTGTTTCGCGGCGGCTTGCTGCTCACGGGTGTCGCTACGTTAATGATTATTGCCGCAGTTGCTCACCAGAAGGCGTTGACTGGACGCATCTTGGGCAATGTGGTTTTGCGCGTGATCGGCGAGCGCTCCTACGGTCTGTATCTCTATCACTGGCCGATTTTTCAGGCCATCAGACATGAAACTGGGATTGCCCTCAAACCCCATGAGTTCCTTGTTGGTATTTTGATCACGGCTCTCGTCGCTGAAGGCTCGTATCGCCTGATTGAGTTGCCGATACGTGAGAAGCGTTTGCGGGAATCTCTTCGTTCGTTGTTGCGCGGTGGTCCACAGGCGATGCAAAGACGTAGTTCTTTCGCAGCGATCACGGCTTGCTCGTTGCTCTTGCCTGTCTTTGCTGTTGTCAGTCTGGCCACGGCTGATGAGAGGCCCAATGAAGTGCAGGCTTCGCTAGATGCGGGTGATGATGTAGTCACCGATGTTCTTGATGATTTGACCCCCGACACTTCGTTGAGCCCTAGTACTTCGCTTGCTGCGGAAGTGCCAGTTTCTACGACATCTTTTGTGCCACCGCATTATCCAGTCTTCGCCTTGGGCGACTCGGTGATGAAAGGGGCAGCCCCTACATTGGCCGAACTCGGCATCGTTGTCGACGCGGTTCAAGACCGTCAGGGAAAAATGGGCGCCGATATTTTTGTCCAGTTGCAGGATCTGGGGGTGACGATGGATGCGGTGGTGATTCACCTCGGTACCAACGGTCCGATGAGCCAGCAAACTCTTGATTCAATGATGGAGGCCGTTGCTGGTGTGCCGAGAGTTGTGATTTTGACGGGCAAGGCCAATCGCGATTGGACAGATAAAAACAATAAGAAAATTCGCGCTCTCCCAACGGCATATCCGAACGTCGTTGTGTTGGACTGGGAATTGGTAGCGACCTTATGTGAGGGCAAATGTTTGACTGCCGATGGAATTCATCTCGATCGCGACGGCATGAAGTACTACGCCGCAGAAATCTGGAAGGCCCTTGGGCGCGAAATCCTGTAAAATTAGACACCTTTGAGGCGCAATATTGCTCAGCGTTTTCAGGTTGTGCTTCTCGGCGACATACGATCTAGCCCATGACTTTGAAAAATCCCGTACGCGTTGCCGTGACCGGTGCTGCTGGCCAAATTGGTTACAGCCTTCTCTTTCGTATCGCCTCAGGAGCGATGCTCGGACCCGATACTCCAGTGATCCTGCAGTTGCTGGAAATCACGCCGGCTCTCAAGGCTCTTGAAGGCGTCAAAATGGAACTTGACGATTGTGCCTTTCCATTATTGGCAGGTGTTGTTGGTACCGATGATGCCGATGTGGCCTTTGGAGACGCTGATGTGGCACTTCTCGTGGGCGCTATGCCCCGCAAGGCTGGTATGGAGCGAGCAGACCTTTTGAGTGCCAATGGAGGCATTTTTAAGCCTCAGGGCGAGGCGTTGTCCCGTAGTGCCAAGCGCGACATCAAAATTCTTGTGGTCGGTAACCCCGCCAACACCAATGCTTTGATCGCTCAGCAGAATGCCAAGACTTTGGATGCCGGTCGCTTCACAGCGATGACCCGTTTGGACCACAATCGTGCGGTCAGCCAAATCGCCCAGAAACTTGCTCAGCCAGTCACCGCAGTCACGAAGATGACGATTTGGGGTAACCACTCCACGACTCAGTATCCAGACTTGTTCCACTGTGAAGTGGGCGGTAAAAACGCTTATCAGGCTGTCAACGATCACGCTTGGGTGGATGGGACTTTCATTCCGTCTGTTGCCAAGCGCGGGGCCGCAATCATTGAAGCTCGTGGTGCATCATCAGCAGCGTCAGCAGCAAATGCGGCGATTGATCATGTACGCAGTTGGGCTCTTGGGACCGCTCCCGGCGATTGGGTGTCAATGGCGATACCGAGTGACGGCAGCTATGGCGTACCAGAGGGTTTGATTTCCAGTTTCCCGTGTGTCTGCAAAGACGGCGTGTACAGCATCGTGCAGGGACTTGATATTGACGCTTACAGCCGTGGGAAGATCGACGCTTCGACCGCCGAACTAGCCGAAGAGCGTGACGCCGTTCGCGACCTCGGCCTCATTGGTTGAACTGGTTAACTGACTGCTACTTGGCAGGCAATGCGCATCATTTGATCGACGCCCTTTTTTAAGTCCTCGTCGGAGATCCGCTCAACGTTGCCGGCGTCGGGGTCAATCACGTCGCTCACGGTCATCATCGCCAGTGCCTGCATTCCCTTCATGGTGGCCACGGTGTACATCATCGAGGCTTCCATTTCGACGCCCAAGTGCCCGAGACGGCGCCACAAGCCAAAGGTATTTGGGTCAGGATCATAAAACAGTCCACTGGTCACAATCGGACCGACAAAGACTCGATCGCTCACTGCGCGACTGAGTCGGGCGGCCACCTCCACTAACGAGAATGTCGCTGTAGGGGCAAAGCCTTCCATCCCCGCATAGCGAATCGGCGTGCGATCATCGGCAGATGCGCTGACAGCAATAATCGTGTCGGCCATGCGTAGATGGGATTGCAGCCCGCCACAGGTACCCACCCGGACAAGGCGCTTGGCCCCCAACATGGCGAGCTCTTCAAAGATGATTCCCGCACTTGGGGCTCCCATTCCAGTTGTTTGCACGCTGATCGGTTTTCCTTCAAAGGTGCCTGTATAGCCCAACATTCCGCGCTCTTCATTCACCAAACGGGCGCCTGGATCAAAGAAGTTTTCGGCGATGTATTGGGCTCGGCGCGGGTCGCCAGGGCACAAAACGGCTGGTGCGTAGTCACCGGGTTCGGCTCTTAAGTGAATGGGCATGTTTTCACAGTAGGCGCGCCAGTTACCCTCTCAGTGTGCTTGCTGAGCAAATGATCAACACTCATCTTTATAACTTGGCGGACCCCGCCTTCATTGAGCATTGCGCGCAACAGATGGGCAACGAAGGGGTATGTATTTTGCCCGAGTTTTTAAACCCGCAAGCGGTTCAAGTTGTGCGGCACGAGGCAGACGAACTGGTTCCCATCGCATTTCGTTCTTCGTCGAATGCCACGCCGTATCTCGGACCAGCGAACGAAGAATTTCCCCTCGGTCACCCGCGTCGCACTTTGACCCAGGGTTCTGTCGAAGTCATCGCCTATGACCAATTTCGCGCCAATGACTCGCTGCGCGCGTTGTACGAATGGGATCCGCTACTCGAGTTCATCCGAGGTTGTTTAGGCCTCCAAAAGTTGTATCGCTATGGAGATCCGTTAGGTGCACTGAACTTGGCAGTTATGCGCTCTGGCGATGCTTTGGGTTGGCATTTCGATATGGCTGATTTTGTTGTGTCGATTGCGATTCAGTCGTCGATCAAGGGCGGCGAGTTCGAAAACGCCAAGCAAATCAGGTCAAATGATGATGAGAACTACCCAGCAGTTCAACGCGTCTTGAATGATCAGTCACCGGATCTGGTGCGTACCGAACCAATGACGCCGGGAACTTTGATGTTGTTTAATGGTCGCTGGAGCATGCACCGAGTGACAGCGATTGAAGGGGAACGGGCGCGCTATGTTGCTCTCTTGGCGTACGACACTAAGCCGAACACTGATTCTTCAGAGACCTTAAAAATGTCGCGCTACGGACGATTACCGAGCACGATGAAGAGCGCGCACTAGGAGATTGATGATGAAAAAAACTTTTCAAGTTGGTGAAGGATTTTTCGGCGAGGGAGTCAATGCCGCGCATATCAACACTGTGTTGGGTCATAAAAGTGGTCCCGCGGGAATTTCTTTTATAAATTCTTTAGCATCACCAACGATTGGTCATATCCCTTTTTTGGTGGTGTGGAAACCCAATATGCCGGTCTCGCCGGCCACCTTGTTCGTCAACAAGTCAGCCATTTCGGGGGAGCGACATGGTGAATTGACATGGGGCGCAGCACAGGCCGGGGTGGCCCATGGAGTGACTGAATACAGTGCCGAAAGATTCAAAAAAATTGGCTCATCAGACGCATTTGTCCTGCTCACAGCGGTATGGGTGAATCCAGAGGCCGATGATGAGCAAGCTGTTTACGCCAATAATCGCAGTGCAACTTTGGCGGCTCTGCGCCAAGGAGCAGCCACTTCTCAGGAGTCAAAAGCGCTTCTTGATTTTCGATCTGGCGGCTCTGCGGCCAATCCTTACTTCAGCGGCGACTGACGAGCGGACTGTTCATATTCTTGCGCGAGCCCCTCTCGCAGGACTTTCGCGATATTTCCCCTTGCATTGGGGGGTCGTTATCGGTCAGAATGACAAGCATGTAGTTAGACGGGTGGCTTGGCCCTGCGAGTTTCGCGGACAGAACCACCCTTGAGTGACCTGCGGGTCAGGATGGCAAGGCAGCCATATGAACGAACCAATGATCGACAACAACTGGCAAAATGACGCGAACTGTCTCGGCGTTGACCCCGACCTCTTTTTCCCTGAGCGTGGAGCATCGACTCGAGAAGCCAAGGAAGTTTGCAAGGGTTGTGTCGTGCGCATGGAATGTTTGGAATATGCCCTAGTGAATGGCGAAAAGTTCGGCATTTGGGGCGGTCTATCAGAACGTGAGCGTCGCCGTCTGCGTCGCCAACGCGCTCAGTCGAATCGCCGTATCGCCACCGCCTGATCTGGTTTTAGAAGTGGTAGCCGTGTGAGCGGCGATATTCGATTGTTGTCTCAACGCCGAGGCCCAGTTCGTCCCAACGTTCGGAAGAAATTTTCTTCAGCGCGGCTTCGCTCAGTAAACCAACTAGTTCACAATGGTCAATATCAGCCTGCATAAATGGGACTAATTGGGCGATGCGGTCAAAAGCGATATCGGGTCCGATGCGTAGTGGATCAATTAAATTCATACTGATTTGCCAACGATTGCCAACGTTGAGTGCGAGTGTACGAATACCATCTCCGCGTACCTGGCGCGCTAAAGCGTGAGCTGCTTCAGCGCTTGTATCGCCACTCATCCACACGTTGTAGGCGACTAATAAGCCACGCGCCCCAACGCATATCGCTCCCGCAGTTGAGTGTCCATCGGGACCGCCGCGATCGGGTATCAACGACGACCACGCTTGGCGCCGAATGTCAGGCAATGACTTTTCAGTTCCGTATAAAAAACATGGTACGCCGAGCGTCGTCACAGCCCACTCCGCGAACTCATCTCTGGCCTGTGTGGCTTCGAACATCGTTGAGCCAACAAGTGGAACAAAGGGCACAACATCAACGACGCCGAGTCGCGGGTGCACACCTTGGTGA